>JANOTI010000183.1:0-3572 GCA_031416255.1 Sphingomonadales bacterium
GAAACCCCCGGCGGCGAAATCTATGCCCGGGCGCATCGCGGCATTGAAAGCATCACGCTCGATCGCGGCGCAGCGCATCTGAAAGATGAACTGATGCCCAAATATGCCGAGATGATTTACAACGGTTTCTGGTTTTCGCCAGAGCGCGAAATGCTGCAAGCCGCCATCGACCATAGCCAGTCCAACGTATCGGGCACGGTGCGGTTAAAGCTGTATAAAGGGATGGCCTCGGTCGTGGGCCGCAAATCGCCGAACAGCCTGTATTCGGAGAAGGTTGTTACCTTTGAGGACGACGCCGGAGCCTATGACCAAAAAGATGCGGCAGGCTTTATCAAGCTGAACGCGCTGCGTTTGCGGTTGCTCGCGCAGCAAAAGGGCGCATAAACGTTGGCCATGGAGCCATAAAACATGGACTGGCCGCTTTTTAATATCTGCCTGCTGACGTTGGTCATTCACCTCATCGGCGCGCTTGCTTATGCCGCGCGCATTGCGGGCGTGCGGACCAGCAAAATTGCATTGAGCTTTGCGCTTTTTAATGTGCTGGTGCTGGTGTCGCGGACATCGAACAGTTTCCTTGGGCCCTTCCTTGCCAAGCGGATCGAGAACGCGATTGCGACCGGAACGGGCCATGGGTTGTTGATGGATATGCGGCTGGTGCTGCTAGCGGCCACCGTGGCGACAATCCTGGGCGCGCTGGCTGTGCCGACAGTGCAACGCTGGTTCACCGCCGCAATTGCCGATTTTCAGCATCATCGCTCGGTCGCAAAATTGCTGTGGAGTGCGTTGACGCCGACAGGGGCAAAATCAGTTGTCAAAGCGGTGACTTTACCCAGCAGCAAACACCTGAAACTGTGGACCAAGCCAGCGGCGGTATCGTGGCGGGTGATCGCGATGAATGTGATTGCGCAGGCGTTGCTGACGGTTGGCGTTATTGCGTCGCTTTATGCGGGCTATCTCCACCCCGAATTCCGCGTCACCGCGTCGCAATTATCGGCGGTCGTCAACGGCTTTGCTACAATCCTGTTGTTCGTCCTAATCGACCCGCAATTGTCGGTGATGACCGATGATGTCGTCGAGGGCCGCGTCAGCCAACCCGATTATCGCCGCACCATCGTTTGGCTGTCGATGAGCCGGATTGCTGGCACGTTGTTGGCGCAAATACTGTTGGTTCCATCGGCAGCGCTGATCGTCTGGGTCGCTGTCCGGGTGTAAGTCGCTTTTTTAATCATTTCCGGTTAAGCCGAACGGTATGGAATTGTTGCAAACTGTCGGCCAAACACAGACCATCGACCCGCGTCCGCCCTCTGCGGTGAGCAGCGGCGTTGGCTTTGCCGGTGTTGCGGGGTTGGTTTTGTGGGTACTGATCGCGCGCAATTTTGGTGAAATTGCCAATGCGCTGGCGTTTCCGCCGTCCGTGATGGGTATGGATGTTTGGCCAGATCGCGCCAGCGGGCCTTACGCTGCTTTGCTTTGTGTTGTCATGGTTGGTTTGCCGATGGTGTGCTGGTCGCTGTTTGTGGACAAAGTGCACAGGCGTGCCTCGACCGGCATCGACTGGTCCTTGGGCCGACCGGTCGCCGATGTTCTCGACACCAGTATTATCAAAATTGCGGGGCTGTGGGCGACTTGGGCGTTGATCGCTGTCGCCTATTTCGCCTTTCGATTTTATTGGAAATCGGCAGACTGGAATTTTCCGTTTTCGATGCAAATATTCCAATATGCGTTGCTGCCGTTAGTGGTCGCCTCGGTTCCCTATGTCGTCTGGCTGGACCGCTATCTGGTCGATCCGCGCGATGGCAGCTGGCATTTTGGTGCATGGATTGCGGGACGGAGTGATTGGGACAAGGATGAGATATTCCACCATCTGCGCGCATGGGCGGTGAAGGGGTTTTTCCTTGCCTTCATGATCTCGATTGTGCCGGGCGGTTTTGCCTTTCTGGTGACAGTGGACGCCAGCACTGCGATTGCGCAGCCGGTAGCGCTGACGCAGTTGGTGATCACCGCGATGTTTGTCATCGATGTGCAGCTGGCCACGGTCGGCTATCTGCTGACGATGAAGCCGCTGGATGCGCACATCCGCACCGCCAATCCGTATCTGGGCGGATGGGTCGCGGCACTTGCCTGTTATCCGCCGTTCATTTTGGTCAACAGCGGGCAGTTGATCGATTATTCGGTTGGAACTTCAGGTGACAATAGCTGGCATTATTGGCTCGTTGGACACAATGCTCTGCTTTACGCATGGGGTGCAATTCTTGTGGTGCTGACCGCGATTTATGCTTGGGCGACAATGGCCTTTGGTTTGCGTTTTTCGAACCTGACGCATCGTGGCATCCTGACTCACGGGCCTTATGCCTTTACCAAACACCCTGCCTATTTAAGCAAAAACGCATTCTGGTGGCTGGCGGTTCTGCCGTTTTTGGTCACGACCGGCAGCGCAGCCGATGCGGTCCGCAACACTGTGATGCTGGGGCTGGTCAGCGCGATCTATTATTGGCGCGCAAAGACCGAAGAGAAGCATTTGATGGCCGATCCGGACTATGCCGAATATGCCGCATGGATGGAACGCAACGCACCGATCCCGCGTTTCTTTGTCAAGCTGCGAAGGCTGGCGGGCGCACGTTTGCGCCGGGACTTGCAGCCCGAACCCGCCGAATAAGGGTTTAATCGCGCAGTTAATCTGATAGCTTACTCTGTAATTTGGCAGAGGAGAGTCGGAACATGCATGATCTGGTCATTCGCGGCGGCACGATTGTCGATGGTACGGGCAAAGCCGGTTTCACAGGCGATATCGCCATCGACGGCGGGCTGATTACTGCGGTCGGCAGCGTTACGGCGCAAGGCCGCGAAGAGATCGATGCCAGCGGCAAAATTGTCACCCCCGGCTTTGTTGACATCCATACCCATTATGATGGGCAAGCTACATGGGACCCCGAAATGGCTCCATCGAGCTGGCACGGTGTTACCACTGTCGTGATGGGCAATTGCGGCGTTGGCTTCGCCCCGGCTAAGCCCGAACGCCGCGAATGGCTGATCAGCCTGATGGAAGGGGTTGAGGATATTCCCGGCACGGCACTGGCCGAGGGGATGACGTGGAACTGGGAAAGTTTCCCCGAATATCTCGACGAGTTGGAACGGATGCCGCGCACCGTCGATATCGGCACGCATGTCCCGCACGGTGCAGTGCGCGCTTATGTGCTGGGCGACCGTGAAGCGCCCGGATCTGTGCCGACGGACGACGACATCGCCGAAATGTCGCGCATCGTTGAGGAAGGCGTACGCGCAGGCGCTTTGGGTTTTTCCACCTCGCGCACGATCCTGCATAAATCCATCGACGGCGAATTGGTCCCCGGCACCACCGCAACGGCTGAGGAGCTGATCGCCATCGGCCGCGCTATGGGACGTGTTGGTTACGGCGTGTTTGAAATGGCCAGCGACCTGAAACGCGAATGGAATGAATTTGAATGGATGGGTGCCTTGTCGCGTGAAACCGGATTGCCGGTGACTTTCGCCGCGCTGCAATCCATCGCCAAGGAACTGCCGCTCGATGAACAAATCAGCGAGATGCGCGCGCA
>JANOTI010000184.1:0-9207 GCA_031416255.1 Sphingomonadales bacterium
AAACGGAATGTGGCGAAAACCAAGCAATGGTCTAGAGTTTGCTCGTCCAAAGGCACCTCACCCATTCCCCCGCAACTGCGCATAAGCCTCAATCACCGATTGCAGCGCCGTTTCATGGCTTCGGTCACCGCCATTTCGGTCAGGATGGTATTTCCGCACCAGCCGCGAATAGGCCGAACGCACCGCGCGCCTGTCTGCATCATGGCCAAGCCCCAAAGTTGAAAGCGCTTTGCGATCATCGCTAGACAGCAGCTGACCATTGGCCCCCATCGCTGGCTTTGCCTCCTCAACGCGTGCCTTAAACCGCGCCGAAATCGCATCGAGCGGATCGTCAAAATCGGCCCATTTTGGCGGAATATCGACATTGCCGTTGACCCTAAAGGCGCGCGTTTCCCCCGGCCAAACATTGGTCGGGCTTTGCGCCGCCGCTATTTCTTCCGCTGTCATTCCGGCAAACCAATCGTAACCTGAATTAAATTCGCGAACATGCGTCAGGCACAGCCATTGATAATCGCCGGGGCCATTAGGGCCGGGCCGTCTGCCATAGGGATTGGGCGCACGAAATTCACCGCGTTCAGGGCATTGCGGATAGGCACAGGGCCGCCGCGAGCCATACATGCGGCCATGGAAACGATCTGGATTGCGCGGGGCAGACATGATTTTCCCTTGGCCAAAGTGCGGCGATATGGGAATACAGAAAACATGACAAAAGGACCAATCCACATCGAAATGGAGGCACTGCTCACCGCCGCCTTCTCCCCCACCCGCCTTGCTGTGATCAATGACAGCGCATCGCACCACGGCCATAGCGGCGATGACGGTTCGGGCGAAAGCCACTTCTCCGTCGAAATCGAAAGCGCGGCCTTTGCAGGCGTAAGCCGCGTGATGCGGCAGCGGATGGTCAATCAGGCGCTGGGCGATATCCCCGGCGATCGCGTGCACGCGTTGGCAATCAAAGCGTTCGCGCCGGGGGAGTAAAGCACATGCAACTCATCACCCCCGTCACCCACGACCTTGGCATGTTTGCGGTCCGCCGCACGCTCCCCTCGCGTCCGCGCACGATGGTTGGCCCGTTTATCTTTGTCGACCAGTTCGGCCCTGCGCATTTTGATTTGGGCAGCGGCATGGACGTCCGCCCGCATCCGCATATCAACCTAGCCACAGTCACTTATTTGTTCGAGGGCGCGATTGACCACCGCGACAGTCTAGGCACCTTTGCCACAATTCGTCCCGGTGCGCTGAACCTGATGACGGCGGGCAAAGGCATTGTGCATAGCGAACGCACGCCCGCGCCGGAGCGCGCCAATGGATCGCCGATATCGGGGATGCAGACATGGCTGGCGCTGCCCGATGGCAAAGAAGAAATCGACCCCGCGTTCGAGCATGTCGCCGCCGCTGACTTACCGCAGATCACCGATAACGGCATCACGGCCACAGTCATCATGGGCAGCCTATGGGGCCGGAACGCACCGACGACGCAGCATGCCGAGACTATCTATGCCGACATCAACATGCGCGCCGGTTCAACGATCCCGATAGATGCCGAGGCCGATGAGCGCGCGGTCTTGGTCGCAACGGGCCAGGCCAGCCTTGATGGCGAAGCGTTGCAGACGCACAGCCTCTATGTCCTTGAACCCGGTGTCCCTATGACGTTGCGTGCCGACACCGACTGCCGCGTGATGCTGCTCGGCGGGCAAGCTTTCAAAACGCAGCGCCATGTCTGGTGGAATTTCGTCAGCTCGTCGCGTGACCGCATCAATCAGGCCAAGGACGATTGGAAAGCAGGCCGCTTCCCGACAGTTCCCGGCGATGATGCCGAGTTCATCCCCATCCCCGAAGTGCCGCTAACGCGAAGCGATGCGTGAATTTTGGAAAGTAAGGACTGTCCCTAGTTTTCGAACCATTCCACCCATGCACCATGCGCTTGCGCCTGCCCAAGCAACGCCGCCGCCTCGCCATCAGGCCAGTACCGAATCGACAATTCATGCGCGAAGGTTTCGCGGTTGGTTTCCAGCATCATCCATGCCAGCGGTTTTGAGCGCGTCGCGGTCGCCCCCGCTGCCTTAATGGCGCTGGTGATCGCCGCACGCTTGTCAGCCGGGATATATTGCCAGACGATGCTATGGTTGATGACGCGGATGACGCCTTCGGATTGCGGAGCGGCCAACCGGTCCAGAACCCAATCGAGCGCATCGGCCTGCACAACATCGGGTTTCCTCTGCGCGGCAAGCGCAATAGCAGCATCCATTCGCACGATCCGATCCGTATTTTCCGGCCAGACATAGCTTTTGACGCGCAACGCAGCGTGCTGGTCCGACAAGTCAATCGGTGCCTGATCGCAGCCTTTGATCGCAACAATCTCGACCGGGTTATCGGGCGGAGGAGACCCGCGCCATTCGGGCTTAATCCGCATCGGCGAACCATCCGGCCCTGTGGTCATTCCACCCAGATTGTAACGATACCGATCCATCATGCAGTTGATGCCTGCGCTGGCTCCCAGTTCGTTCAGTTCAAAACGCGGACCCAATCGCCCCGACAACCACAACAGCCCCGCCATAAAGCTGGCCGACCGCCCTGCCTCATTGGTTTGCGGCGGACCGTCGAGCCACGGCAACAGCCGCGCGTCATGGTCAGCAACAACCGCCGCAACGATGGCATCGACCGCCGCCTGATCGGTGACGTCTCCTCGATACACAGGCACCAGCCGCTGCTCAGCGCCCGTCAGCAACATATGGTGAAACCCACCCGCCAGCCGCAACGGCATTGCGTCTTCCAACGGCAATCCGGGCCAATTGGCGATACGGCGACCCACCGCAGTATCGGTTTTCATCAGCGGAATTTGCGCATCAATGATCCGCGCCGTCACCGGTGCGTTGTTCCGCCTGCAATGTTCGGCTTGCCAGCGGATGCCGTTTTCGATCCGCGCATCGTCCATAAGGCCACCTCCAATTGATTCCGCCATATTGCCCTTTCGCTTGTGCACCCCTAAAGCGCGCCAATATCATGGCTGGAAAACTAATCTTTGCAATCCCCAAGGGGCGGATACTCGATGAAGCGCTGCCGCTTATGCGTGCGGCTGGGATTGAACCTGCGCCTGAGTTCTTTGACAAAAACAGCCGTGCATTGATGTTTGAAACAAGCAATCCCGATGTGCAGATTATCCGTGTACGAGCCTTTGATGTGGCCACGTTCGTAGCGCACGGCGCAGCGCAAATTGGGATTGTCGGGTCCGATGTGATCGACGAATTTGATTATTCGGAACTTTATGCGCCAGTGGATCTGAAAATCGGCCATTGCCGGATTTCGGTTGCCGAACCCGCAGAGCTTGCTGCAACGGACGATCCGCGGAGCTGGAGTCATGTCCGCGTGGCGACAAAATACCCCAATCTGACCGCCAAATACTTTGCCGCGCGCGGCGTGCAGGCGGAATGCGTAAAATTGAACGGCGCTATGGAAATTGCACCTCTGCTTGGGCTGTCTAGCCGGATCGTTGATCTGGTGTCATCGGGCCAAACGTTGAAAGAAAATGGCCTGGTCGAGGTTGAACAGATTGCGCAAGTTTCTGCGCGACTGGTTGTCAACCGCGCCGCGTTTAAGACTGACGAACGGGTTGGCGCGTTGGTCGATCAATTCCGGGGCGCTGTAAATGCTTAGGCTGGATACCACTCAAACCGATTTTGCCGTAAAATTTGACCTTCTCGTTAATGGACGGCGCGAGGCGGATGCCGATGTTTCAACCATCGTAACGCAAACAATAAAAGACGTGCGTGCGCGCGGCGATATTGCACTGCTTGAACTGACCGAACGGTTCGACGGTTTTGATTTAAGCGAACAAGGCTGGCAGATTAGCGCGGAGGAATGCAAAGCCGCCTATCTGGCGCTCGCACCCGAATTGCGCGACGCATTGAAATTCGCGGCTACCCGCATCAAAGCCTATCACAAAGCGCAATTGCCCAAAGACCGGGATTATACCGACAAAGACGGCGTCCGCCTTGGTGCGCGCTGGAATGCGGTGGATGCAGCCGGGATTTACGTTCCGGGAGGGCGGGCGGCTTATCCATCCTCGCTGTTGATGAACGCTATTCCGGCAAAGGTCGCGGGCGTTGGCCGCCTTGTCATGGTCACACCAACGCCGCAGGGCGAGATCAACCAGACCGTTATGGCCGCAGCGCATCTGGCGGGCGTCGATGAAATCTGGCGGCTGGGCGGCGCGCAAGCGGTGGCTGCTCTCGCTTATGGCACCGAACGGATCGCGCCCGTTGACGTCATCACCGGCCCCGGTAACGCCTGGGTCGCAGAGGCAAAGCGGCAGGTTTACGGCGTTGTCGGCATCGATATGGTTGCAGGGCCATCGGAAATCGTTGTTGTGTCCGATGCCAAGAACAAGCCTGAATGGATTGCCGCTGATCTGCTCAGCCAAGCCGAACATGATCCGACCAGCCAGTCGATCTTGTTCACCGATGACGCGGATTATGCCGACGCTGTTGCCGCTGCTGTCGATGCGCAACTCGCGACATTGGCGACAAGCAAAGTTGCGACCGAAAGCTGGAACACAAACGGCGCGATTATCGTGACCAAAACGCTCGAAGAGGCGATGCCCCTCGTTAACCGGCTCGCAGGGGAGCATGTCGAGCTGGCTGTCGATACCGCGCGCGCCGAAAAGCTCTTCGGGATGATCCGCCATGCTGGCTCTGTCTTTCTCGGCCGACTAACACCGGAAGCGGTGGGCGACTATGTTGCTGGCCCTAATCACGTCCTACCGACCGGTCGTCGCGCACGGTTTTCCTCCGGGCTGTCCGTGCTCGATTTTATGAAGCGCACCAGTTTTATCGGGCTGGATAAAAAGGCGTTGAAAGCCATCGGACCTGCGGCAGTGACGCTCGCTGAAGCCGAAGGCTTGCCCGCCCACGCAGCCAGTGTGAAAGTCAGATTATGAGCAAAACCCGTTCCGCCGCCCGCCTTGCCGCTGTGCAGGCGCTGTACCAGATGGACATGGAGAAAATCGGCCTTGCCCGTTTGCTTGACGAATTTCATTTGCACCGGCTGGGCGAAGAAATTGAAGACGCACAAATCGCGCATGCCGAGGTCAGCTTTTTCGACGATGTCGTCAGCGGTGTGAATGCGCGGCGCGAAGAGATCGACGGCGTCATCGAAAGCAAGCTGGGCGAGCAGTGGAAGATTGGCCGGCTGGACAAAACTATGCTGCAAATCCTGCGCGCTGGAACCTATGAGATTTTGGCGCGCGCCGATGTGCCAACCGGCAGCGTCATCAACGAATATATGGACGTCGCGCATGCGTTTTTTGACGCCAAGGATGCCAAGTTTGTGAACGGCTTGCTGGACGCTGTGGCGAAGGAAAAGCGGGGGTAGGTTCACCTGCTACTGTCCTCTCCCCTACCAACCCACGTCACCCCGTGCTTGACACGGGGTTAGGCTTTTCTAAACCGGCACAAAGAAGCCAAGCCACGTGCCAAGCACGGGGCGACGATTGGGTTTGATTATGTCTGGCGCTAAAAGGATGGTCATTTGACGAGCGAATCCACCTTCATCGCCTTAATGCGCAACATGGCGACCGATCCATCGGCACGCGGCTTGCTGGACGACACCGCCGTTATCACGCTCGGTACTGAAACACTGATCCTGACGCACGATATGATGGCTGAGGATGTTCATTGGCTGCCGACCGCCGATGCTGCTGACGTTGCGTGGAAGCTGGTCTCGGCGAACCTTTCCGATCTCGCCGCCAAAGGCGCGCAGCCTTTGGGAGTTTTGCTGGGCTTTATGCTTGGCGACGAAAGTTGGGACCGGCGCTTTGCGATAGGGTTGCAGGCGGCGCTGGCGCATTACGGCGTGTCGCTATTGGGCGGCGACACGGTATCGAACCGGGGCGACAGACGGGCGTTTGGGATGACGGCGATTGGTGCCGCGATCTTTACGCCTGTGCCGTCACGGTCGGGCGCACAACCCGGCGATCTTCTGTATGTCACCGGCACATTAGGCGATGCGCTGGCCGGATTTGAAATGGCCGAAGTTGGGCTGGAGGGCGCTAGCGCATTGATGGCGGCTTATCACAGGCCGTTCGCCAAATTGACCGAGGGGCTAGGACTGGCTCCATTGGTCACTGCGATGATGGACGTTTCCGACGGATTGCTGCTCGATGCCGAACGGATGGCGTCTGCAAGTAAAGTAAAGATCACCATTGATTTGTCCACTATCCCTCTGTCCGTGCCCTATCGGCAGCAACGCGGCGATAGCCTCGACAGCCGCTTACAAGCGGCGAGTTGGGGCGATGATTACCAACTGCTCTTTACCGCTCCCGCTGACCTACAGCTACCCGTACCCGCCACAGCCGTTGGCAATGTCACAGCCGGCTCCGGCCTCTCGCTTACCGACAACGGCACGCTCATCCCCCTACCCACATCCCTTGGCTATCAACATCGCTGAAGCGCGCTGAAAAGGCCGGTTTTTGGCCAGAATCGGGGTTGCCGAGCCTGTAAAGCCACCCTATAGGCAAGCGGCTTGCAACCGTCTGGGGGCGGGTGCGTTCGAATTTAGAACACGCAAAAAACGGGAGGGGACAGTCTATGTCTTTATCAATTATGGCCATTTTGTGCGGACTTGTTGCCGTGCTTTATGGAATTATCACGAGCCGCTCGGTGCTCGCTGCATCGGCCGGTACGCCGCGTATGCAGGAAATCGCAGCTGCAATTCAAGAAGGCGCTGGCGCCTATTTGACCCGCCAATACCGCACCATCGCCATTGTTGGCGTGGTTGTCGCGATTTTGGTCGGCTGGTTCCTGGGGCCACTCTCGGCCATCGGCTTTGTGCTTGGTGCAGTGCTTTCGGGCGCAACCGGCTTTATCGGGATGAACATCTCGGTTCGTGCCAACGTCCGCACTGCACAGGCCGCTAGCGAAAGCCTTCAAAAAGGCCTGACGATGGCGTTCAACGCTGGTGCCATCACCGGCATGCTCGTGGCTGGACTTGCTTTGCTTTCGATCGCTGGTTTCTTTTATTACTTGACCGAAGTCGCGATGAACTTGCCAAATAGCCGTGCGGTTATCGACGGTCTGCTCGCTCTCGCATTCGGCGCGTCGCTGATTTCGATCTTTGCACGTTTGGGTGGCGGTATCTTTACCAAAGCGGCTGACGTTGGCGCTGATCTGGTCGGTAAAGTCGAAGCGAATATCCCAGAGGATGATCCACGCAACCCAGCCACCATCGCCGATAACGTTGGCGATAACGTGGGCGATTGCGCCGGTATGGCCGCTGATTTGTTCGAAACCTATGTTGTCACCATCGGTGCAACGATGGTACTGCTGGCGTTGTTGATGCCTGCCGATATGGCCCCTGCAACTTTGCTGAACCTGATGTCCTTGCCGCTGGTTGTTGGCGGGATTTGCATCCTGACCTCTATCCTTGGCACATTCTTCGTCCGTCTGGGCGGAGGCACCAACATCATGGGTGCAATGTATAAGGGCTTTTTGGTCACCGCGGTCTCGTCGATCCCGGCGATTGGCTATGTCACCTATCAAACGCTGGGTGGCGATATGGACGCTGCAATCACCTACAGCACCGGTAGCTTCACCGGCTGGAACCTGTTTTATTCGATGATGGTCGGCCTTGCCGTCACAGGCTTGTTGGTCTGGATCACCGAATACTACACCGGCACAAACTACCGCCCCGTCCGTTCGATTGCCAAAGCATCGGAAACCGGCCACGGCACCAACGTGATTCAAGGTCTGGCGATCAGCCTTGAATCGACCGCGTTGCCAACGCTTGTTATCTGCGTCGGCATCATCGTGTCGTTCCAGCTGGCTGGCATTATCGGCATCGCCTTTGCCGCAACATCAATGCTGGCGCTTGCTGGTATGGTCGTGGCACTCGATGCCTATGGTCCGGTGACTGATAACGCAGGCGGCATTGCCGAAATGGCGGAAATGGACAAATCGGTTCGCGTTAAAACCGATGCGCTCGACGCTGTGGGCAATACCACTAAAGCTGTGACCAAAGGCTATGCCATCGGTTCGGCGGCTTTGGCGGCGCTTGTGCTGTTCGGTGCGTACACCGCTGACTTGGAATTCTATTCCAAGAAACTCGGTCTGACCGAAGGCGTCGATTTCAGCCTGCAGAACCCTTATGTCATCGTCGGCTTGTTACTCGGCGCGTTGCTGCCTTATCTTTTCGGAGCGATGGGCATGACAGCCGTTGGTAAAGCAGCGGGCGAAGTGGTGAAGGACGTTCGTGACCAGTTCGCGGGCAACCCTGGCATCATGGACGGCACATCCAAGCCAGATTATGCGCGCACCGTTGACCTTGTGACCAAGGCTGCGATCCGCGAAATGGTCTTGCCTTCGTTGCTGCCGGTGCTCGCACCGATCGCTGTGTATTTTATCATCGCTGGCATCGCAGGCCCGGCACAGGGCTTTGCCGCTCTCGGCGCGCTGCTCCTCGGCGTGATCGTTGGCGGCCTGTTCGTTGCGATCTCGATGACATCGGGCGGTGGCGCATGGGATAACGCCAAAAAGTATATCGAGGACGGCAACCACGGCGGCAAAGGTTCGGAGGCGCATAAAGCGGCGATAACCGGCGACACCGTTGGCGATCCGTACAAGGATACAGCTGGCCCTGCGGTCAACCCGATGATTAAAATCACCAACATCGTTGCGTTGTTGCTTCTCGCAGCACTCGCGCACGGCGCGTAGTTGCGATTGACCCTATAGGGTTACGTTTTCGTAGCCCCGCAATAGACCCCGCTGGAGCAATCCGGCGGGGTTTTTCGTTACCGGTATAGCCCTGTATCGCTATTCGTCGAATTTACGCAGCATATTGAATGCGCAATCTTGTGTCGCGCTGGCGACACTCTATACCTCGTCACAGGACAATCTTAAGCTGGGGAGCTATCTATGCGTATTTCGAAATTTCTTGTCTTGGCACTAGCGGGGACAGCACTGACGGCTGCTCACGCGGAAAGCCCAAGCGCAAATCCCGCGACCATTGCGGCCGTAGCTGCAACCGCTGCAGTTCCGGTCGAATCTGTTGCGCCGGGTAAGGGCAGAATTGCCACGGCTGTATTTGGTCAATTGCCCTCCATGCGCGGACCAAGGCTTTCGCCTGATGGTAACAAAATTGTCTATAAAGTTGCCATAAATGGTCAAAGCGCGTTGGCAGTTATATCGTTGGACCAGCCGGCTAAGCCGAAAATTT
>JANOTI010000185.1:0-3669 GCA_031416255.1 Sphingomonadales bacterium
CGATGGTGAAGGCCGGAGGTGGCGGCGTCATCATCAATATAACCAGCCAGATGGGGCATGTGGGCTCACCTGGACGGACGGTCTATTGTATGACCAAACACGCGCTGGAGGGGCTTACAAAAGCGATGGCGGTAGAGCTTGCCCCGCACAATATCCGCGTCAATTCGGTTGCGCCGACTTTTGTTGAAACTCCGCTGACCGCGCCGATGCTGGCCAAGCCTGAATTTCGAGCCTTTGTCGATGCTATGATCCCGCTGGGCCGTATCGGAAAGCCTGATGACGTAGCGGCGGCGGTTATATATTTGGCGTCGCCTGCTGCGAATATGGTGACGGGCACCAGCCTGCTGATCGATGGCGGCTGGACCGCGCAATAGGTTGAGCCGGCTGCCCCGCAAGTGTGACGCTTTTGCACCGCTAAACAGCCCTTTGCATTCGAAGTCATATTTGACTTGCATTCGCAGTCTTTTTGCAGTCCATCTATGGTACAAAATTAATTAATGACCGTTCAGGGGAAGGTGAGAGCAATGAAAATCTCAAAAATGCGTTTATTCGCAACGACTGCGCCGCTCGCAGCTATGCTGTTGAGCACGCCAGCATATGCACAAGAAGAAGCAAGCGATGAATCGGGCATCGACGAAATTATTGTTACCGCACAGCGCCGCGAAGAAAATCTCCAGGATGTGCCGATCTCGGTGTCTGCCTTTACCGCAGAGCAACTTGCGGAACGCGGCACGACCGACCTGTCACGGCTTGAAGGGCAAGTTCCTGGTTTTACTTTTGGTCGCTCAGGTTCCGATGCCCGTCCCGCGATGCGTGGTGTTCGCACTGAAAATGTTGGTGTCAACGGTGATACCACAATCGGCTTTTTCGTCGATGGCGTCTATCAATCACGCGCGGGGCAAGCCACTGGTAGCTTTGTCGATATCGAACGCGTTGAAATTCAGCGCGGCCCGCAAGGCACACTGTATGGCCGCAACACATTTGGCGGCAATATTTCGATCACTTCGGCGCAGCCATCGCTTGAAGGGTATTTTGGTCAGGCCGATGTGACTGTTGGTGAAAATGGCCGGTTCCGTGGCGACCTGATCGTCAACGCCGCGCTAAGCGAGACCGTCGCGATCCGTTTTGCCGGTTCGTATGAAAAATCTGATGGTTATGTCAAAAACGTTAATCCGCTGGGCAATAACCTGTTCGACGATGATAACCGCTATGTGCGCGGCTCGATTTTGTTCAAGCCAAGCGACGCGTTCAGTGCTGTTTTCAAATATGATTATGCGCGTCGCGGCGGCGCAGGTGGCTCGGCTTTTGGTTATAAACTTGCCGGTAGCTATTTTGACGTACCGACCCGGCAACAGCTTTATAACGCGACGCCAGTTTTTGGCTTGAACACCCGTGGCGGTAATCGCGACGGTATCAATGATGCGTTGCCCGGCTCCACTGTAGCGACAAGCGATTTGGGTGTTCCCATTTTTGCACCAAATGATCCGTATCGGATCGACACCGACCAGAAAACCGAACTTGATCTGGAAAGCCACGGCATCTCGGCAAATCTCGCCTACGACTTCGGTGGCGTGACGCTTAAGTCGATCACCGGCTATACCGATTTCGGCGCAATTCGTACATCGGACACTGACTTCTCGTCAAACCAGATCGGTGTCGATTTTCAGGATACGCGCGCGAAAACGTTTAGTCAGGAACTGCAGATTCTCTCCAGCGACAGCGGCAGCCCGTTGACCTATGTAATCGGTGGCTATTATTTTAAGGACAAGCTGACCGGCATTTTTATCAACCAACAATACCCCCGCATCATTCGGACGATTACGCCGAACTTGATATTGCCGGCCAATGGCGGCGGTTTTTATGATCAGCAACGTGCCGAAACTGAATCCTATGCAGCCTATGCGCAGGCCAGCTATGCGATTACTGAACAGCTAAAAGTCACAGGCGGAGTCCGCTACACGCGCGATTCAAAGAACTTTGCCTTTGCCAATGCGAATGCGATCCTGCCAACTGCGGGTTCACCGCCAGTGCCGCAAGGGACAGCTATTACGCTAAGCACAGGCCCCATTCCTGCTAGCGCATTTGGTGTGCAGGGTGCTGCGACCAATTGCACTTACACAACCTTCCCGCCGCCGCGTGCAGGGTTCCAGTGCTTGGCCGCGAACACCGCCGTGTTGACCGGAGCAACCTACGACACGAAAAAGTTCACAAAGACGACGTGGAAACTGGGGCTCGATTATCAGGCCAGCGATGACAACCTGCTCTATGGGTCGGTGTCCACCGGCTTCCGTTCGGGTGGCTTTAACTCGGGCCAAGGACCGGCGGCGTTGCAGCCGACATTCAATCCAGAAACGGTTATGGCGTTTGAAGTTGGGTCGAAAAATCGTTTTGCCGACAATACCATCCAGCTTAACCTCGCGCTGTATTACAATAAGTATAAAGGACTTCAGGAACAGCGTCAGGTGCCTGTTGGTGCAACGACTTTGTCGATCATCGAAAATAGCGGCAAAGCGCGTTCCTATGGATTAGAGGCCGAAGCAATTTGGCAACCCGTCGATGCCTTGCAAATCGGTGCTACCTTTGCGTATCTCAACGCGAAATACACCGAGTATAAGGACGTCCCCGCACCATTTGGCACCAGCATTTTGGTTGCTGATGCCACGCAGCTAACGCCGACTTTGGTTGGCGGCGTGCAGATTGCTCCTGCTGGCCAGCGCAGAGTGTTCGCGCCGGGCTATAATTGCGGCCTTGTACCCGGCACAGGCGGCACAGGCCAACCTGCTGCAGCATTCGGCTGTGACATCAGCGGAAATTCGATCCCCTATTCGCCTGAATACACTGCCTCGGTCTATGGATCGTATGATATTGACCTTGGCAGTGCAGGCAAGTTGGTACCCTTTGCCGCGATAAACTTCTCGGGCAGCTTTTACGGCCAGCCGTTTAACTCGATCCTGGAAAAGCAGAGTGCCTTTTCGAAAGTTGATTTGCGCCTGACTTGGGAGTTTAACGACAGCATCTCGGTGCAGGGGTTTGTCACGAACGTCACCAACAAGACAACTGCAACACGGTTTGTCTGGGGCGGCGGCGGTGCGTTGCAGGCAAGCTATGCCGCACCACGTCTTTGGGGTGCAAAAGCCAGCTTCAAATTCTAATCGATTTGATAGTCGTCACGGAAAAAGGGCGGAGCTTCGGCTCTGCCCTTTTTTCGTATCGGCTTATGCCTTTTTGCGCACATGCCATTTCCCATGTCGCTATCGTTCCAATCTTATGAAAAAAGATATCATGACTAACACCCGCACTGAAACTATTTCAGCCCTTGAAACACTCGACAGTCGTCTGCGCTGGTTGTCGTCGTGGACCGTTCATTATGCGACGCATATCCGCCCAAAACGCGACGGGTTAAAAGTCGGCGGGCATCAGGCAAGCTGTGCCTCGATGACCGCGATTATGGCCGCACTGTATTTTCATGCGCTTCGTCCGCAGGACAAGGTCGCGGTCAAGCCGCACGCTGGGCCAGTGTTGCAGGCAATCCATTATTTGCTCGGGCAACAGACGCTGGACCAGCTGCAACGGTTTCGCGGGCTGGGCGGGGCGCAAAGCTATCCGTCGCGAACGAAGGACCAGATACCGGTCGATTTCTCGACAGGCTCCGTCGGGCTTGGCGTCGCG
>JANOTI010000186.1:0-3218 GCA_031416255.1 Sphingomonadales bacterium
CAACGCCCGCGCATAGCCAAGGCCAATGCCGCTGGTGGAACCGGTGATTAAAGCCGTTTTGCCTTTAAGAAACATGGGGAAGCAGTCCTTTTTCGGGAGTAAACAGGGATGCCTTCCTCCTTGCGCTTTTCGGGCAAAACCGCAATGCTTCATCAACACTGCGACTAAGGAGAATCGCCATGCGCCTCGACGACATTGATCCGACCGGCAATATCAACGACCAGGGCTCCGGTGGCGGTGGCGGGTTTAACCTTGGCGGCGGCGGTGGCGGCATGGGGTCGCTGCTGATTGGCCTGTTGCCTTTGCTGCTTGGGCGCAAAATGGGCTGTGGCACGATTGCAATTTTGGCGATAGCAGCGTTCTTTATCTTTGGCGGCGGCATGTCGTTTTTGACCGGACCGACATCAGGACCGACCGAACAGACACAAAGCGGCGGCACTCAGGCTTGCGACACAGAGGCGGAGCTGTTTGCCTGCAAAGTTTTCACCTTAACCGAGGCAACCTGGTCGCAAATCTTTGCTGACGCTGGTGCGCGCTATCAACCCGCCAAGCTGGAATTTTTTCAAGGCGGCGGCCAATCGGGTTGCGGCGCTGCACAATCGGCAATGGGGCCATTTTACTGCCCCGCCGATCAGGGCATCTATCTCGACACGGCATTCTTTGACCAAATGAAGCAGATGAGCGGCGGCGGCGATTTCGCCTATGCCTATGTCGTTGCGCATGAAATGGGTCACCATATTCAAAACATCACCGGTATTGCCGACAAGGTGCGCGATCGCCAAGGCCGTGTCAGCCAAGCTGAAGGCAACCAGTTGCAAGTCCGCATGGAATTGCAGGCCGATTGCTACGCCGGTGTCTGGGCTGCAAAAAATTCGCAGCGGATGGAAGCAGGCGATGTCGAAGAAGGCATGCGTGCCGCCAATTCTATCGGTGACGATAAACTGATGAAGCAATCAGGCCGCTCGCCCGTTGAAAGCATGTTTACCCATGGCAGCAGCGAACAGCGCATGGCAGCGTTGCAGCAAGGTCTGAAGACCGGTGATGCAAGCCAGTGCAATTTCTTTCGCGGGATTTTCTGAAGCCAGCGAATGAAACTGACCGATTGCCACACTATTGAGGATTTTCGTCGTTTGGCGCAAAAGCGCCTGCCCTCGCCAATATTCCATTACATTGATGGAGCGGGTGATGACGAGATAACCAAGAGGCGTAACACCAGCGCGTTTGACGATTGCGACCTTGTGCCCAATGTGTTGGCGGGGGTGCAGGACATCGACATGTCCACCACCGTCATGGGCCAAAAAATCAGTATGCCGTTGATGCTATCGCCCACCGCGTTGCAGCGGCTGTTCCATTGGCAAGGCGAACGCGCGGTTGCGGCGGTGGCGGAGCGGTTCAACACTTGGTTCGGCATATCCAGCCTTGCCACCGTCAGTATAGAAGAAATCGGCGCAGCGATCAAAACGCCCAAAATGTTTCAGCTGTATATTCACAAAGACAAAGGCCTGAACCGGTCAATGGTCGAACGCTGTAAAGCCGCCAATTTTGACGCGATTACCTTGACCGTGGATACCATCGTATCGGGCAATCGCGAACGGTGCCAGCGCACTGGTTTTACGTCTCCACCGCGCTTTACGCCCGCATCGGTGCTCAGCTACGCAGCGCATCCCGGCTGGGTCGCCAACTACCTGTTCCGCGAGAAGTTTGCTCTGCCCAATCTCGATACGCATGTCGGCCAAGGCACCAATGTGGCGGTTTCGGTCGCTGATTATTTCAATACGATGCTGGATCAGTCGATGGACTGGAAAATGGCAGAAGCCGTGCGCGCCGATTGGGGCGGGCAGTTTTGCCTGAAAGGCGTCATGTCAGTGGCGGACGCGAAACGCGCCGTCGATATTGGCGCGACGGCGATCATGGTATCGAACCATGGCGGACGGCAGCTGGATGGATCGCGCAGCCCGTTTGACCAGATCGCAGAGATTGCCGATGCGGTCGGCGGAAAAATCGACATCATCTGCGACGGTGGAATCCGGCGCGGAACGCATGTGTTGAAAGCATTGGCAGCAGGCGCGACGGCGTGTTCGGGTGGGCGACTTTATCTGTACGCGCTAGCGGCGGCGGGAGAGGCTGGCGTCGAGCGTATTGTCGGCAAACTACACGATGAGATACAACGCGATATGAAGCTGATGGGGGTTAAGTCGGTTGCTGAGCTCGACCGCAGCATGTTGCGTTACCGTTGACGGCTTACGGAATCCTCGACCTTGTGCCTGTAGTTGAAGGCAGCACCGTCAGCATTGCTTTGGCCAACGCCGCCGACCTTGCGGCTCATGCTGAAAGTTTAGGCTTTACGCGATACTGGGTGGCTGAACATCACGGCATGAAAGGCATCGCTAGCGCCGCGACTTCCGTCGTCATCGGCCATATTGCGGCGGCAACCAAAACGATCCGCGTGGGTTCTGGCGGGATCATGCTGCCTAACCACAGCCCGCTGGTAATCGCAGAACAGTTTGGCACTTTGGACGCGTTGTATCCCGGACGCATCGACCTTGGCCTTGGCCGCGCACCCGGCAGCGACCAGCGCGTCGCTGCCGCGATCCGACGCACACTCGACAGCGACCCCAACGCTTTCCCGCGCGACGTGATGGAGCTGCAAAGCTATTTCGCCGATGATGGCCGAACGGGCATCGTCGCCACGCCGGGAGCAGGTGCGGATGTGCAACTGTATATTCTCGGCAGCAGCCTATACGGCGCGCAAGTCGCCGCCGCTTTGGGCCTGCCCTTCGCTTTTGCCAGCCACTTTGCGCCAGCGGCACTGAACGAGGCGCTGCATGTCTATCGCAGCGGATTTCGGCCCAGCGCAGTCTTAGACGCCCCCTATGCAATGGCCGCGATGAACGTGATCGCCGCCGAAACCGATGCCGAGGCGCAATTCCTTGCCAGCTCACTACAACAAAGCTTCGTCGCTTTGCGCACCGGCAATCCCCGCCAAATGCCCCCGCCGTTGGAGGGCTATCTCCACACCCTGCCGCCCAATGCAATCGCAGCGTTGCAAGATGTGCTGTCGTGCAGCGCTATTGGCTCGGCGGAAACGGTGCGCGCAGGTATCGCGGCGTTTGTGGAGCGAACGGGGGTGGATGAGGTGATTGTGGCCTGTTCGGTGTTTGACCATAATTTGCGGAAAGCGAGTTTGGTTTTGACGGCAGAGGTGTTTGCGGCGCTGA
>JANOTI010000187.1:0-47444 GCA_031416255.1 Sphingomonadales bacterium
CGCAGCGCCAATGCCGAGGTCGAAGTGCTGTTGCGTGAGGCTTTGGAACGGCGCGGGGTGAAGGTCGCGGTGAGTGATACCCCGAAACGGGGGCGGCCAGCGTTGAAGGAGAATTGAAATGCGATCCCATATTTGCCCGAAATGCCAAGGCCCGATGACCGAAGGTTTTTTGCTCGATACGACCTTTGGTGCCAACAACATCGGAAAATGGGTAGAAGGCATTCCGCAGATGAGTATTTGGGGCGGCGCAAAACTGCGCGGTAGAAAAAAGTTTGATGTGCAAAGCTGGCGTTGCGAGCGTTGTGGGTTTCTCGAAAATTATGCCTGCTTCTAATCCCCCAGCTTCGCCCAAGCCAGCTCTGCAAACTCGCACAGCAAAGGCCTGGTGTCACGCGGGTCAATAATATCCTCGACGTTGAATTTCTCCACGGTGCGAAACGGAGAAGTCACTGCGTCCAACCGGCCTTTGATCTCCGCCAACTTCGCCGCTGGATCGTCCGCTGCTGCAATCTCTGATTTATACGCCGCCTCCAACCCGCCTGCGATGGGTAAGGACCCCCAATCTCCGCTCGGCCAAGCGAAGCGGTATTGGAACGCTTCGCCGTTCGACATCGCGCTGCCCGCAATTCCGTAGGCTCGTCGGATAATAACGCTCGCCCAAGGCACAGTCGCTTTATAGACCGCGTTCATTGCCTCAACGCCGTATCGGATTGTGCCCGTCCGTTCGGCCTCAAGTCCGACCATAAAGCCCGGATTATCCACCAGATGCACAACCGGCAGCTTAAACAGCTCGGCCATCTCGACAAAGCGCTTCACCTTTTGCGAGGTCAACGCTTCCCATGATCCGCCCAGATAGGTCGGGTCCGACGCCAAGACAGCAACGGGCCAGCCATCGAGCCGCGCAAAGGCGGTGATCGCGGCACGGCCCCAGCGTTTGCCCATTTCAAATACCGAGCCGGTATCAAAGACCGCGTCCAAAACGCTGCGCATTGAATAGACCATCTTGTCTTCGCGCGGCACGATGCTGAGCAAACTCTCCTCGCGCCGGTCAACCGGATCGGTGCAGGTGGCGCGCGCCGGATGCTTGCCAACCGACGATGGCAGATACGACAAAAACCGCCGCGCTGCGGCAAAGGCTTCGTCCTCGCTCGCCACTTCCTCATCGACCACGCCGTTGCGCGTATGGATGTCGCTGCCGCCAAGCGCTTCTTTGGTCAGCTCCTCCCCAATTTGCGCGGCAACCACTGGCCCTGCGGCGAACAACTGGCTCACTCCCTTTACCATGATCGAATAATGGCTGGCGACAGTACGCGCCGCTCCCAAGCCCGCCGTTGGCCCCAATGCCAACGCGACCACAGGCACACTCTCCAGATTTTTGACAATGTCGCTCCACCCCGGCGTCATCGGCACATAGGTGTAGCCTGTGTCTTCCAGTGTCTTCACCGACCCGCCGCCGCCGGTGCCGTCGATCATCCGTATTAAAGGCAAGCCCAGAGTGTGAGCCATTTTCTCGCACTGCACGAACTTGCGGTGGAGCGCCGCGTCAGCCGCGCCGCCACGCACCGTAAAGTCATCGGCGCTGGCGACCACCGGACGGCCATCGATATTGGCCCGGCCAAAGATGAAGTTGGACGGGCTGAATTCCACCAGCGCACCATCGGAGTCATAGAGCGATTTGCCCGCAATTTTCCCGATCTCGCGAAAAGAGTCCGGATCCACCAGCCGCCGCAGCCGTTCACGCGCATCGAGCTTGCCTTGATTATGCTGCCGCGCGAGCTTCTCCTCGCCCCCCATTTTCTCGGCGAGCGCTTCACGGTGGCGCAGATGCTCAATCTCTTTTTCC
Source organism: Sphingomonadales bacterium (assembly GCA_031416255.1). GTDB lineage: Bacteria > Pseudomonadota > Alphaproteobacteria > Sphingomonadales > Sphingomonadaceae > Sphingorhabdus_B. The sequence goes on from JANOTI010000187.1 coordinate 1,844, forward strand.
CAGCTCATGCTTGCCAAGCTAGCGCCCAATCATTTTGGTGCAATGGCCATCGTACCAGCGAAGCTGACAGATGGTTGACAAAGGGGACGCCAATTCTGTTTTTTTTGAAAAGCACGGCATCATATAATTTCCTACAACTGCCTTATGCGCGGGATATTGGCACGCTGCCTCGGCCCTGACGGAACAGCTGCCGAATGGGGGCCTGCCGGGCCATAATGGCTTTGCTTTTCGATATAATTTTGCGCCGTCGGATTATCTCGATACTTCATATCATATTCCAGATTGCTTAGATCAACTTCGTCCTCTGGTTGCTCGCCATCTTCTGCCTCCATCTCGCGCGTGTAATATGCGTGCAGCGGATGCTTGTCATCAGAGAGCGCCTGTTCCTCCTCAGTCCAAACCAGCGGCCCATCGGAAATTCGGCCCATCAGGTCGGTCCAGTTCTTTGTCGCCCAATCGCGGGCGTGATGGTGGCGGCCAAGCTGTGGTGCGGTCATCATAAGGTTCTGCACGGCACGTTCGTTAAACACCCGCCGTTCGCCGATCAGTTCTCCGCGATGATAGACGGGTACCAACGTGCCATTCAACGCGCGGTCGAGCGCCTCGTGCGCGACATTGTTGATGCCGAATTCAAGCGCAGCCTCCCATGCCAGATCAAAGGGCTGACCAATTAGCCGGGTACGCAGCCGGTAAGCCCCACCGCGTGACATGCCAACGGCTTGCGCCGCCGCTGTCACCGACCCGCTTTCGGCAAGCAGCTCCAGAAACCGCATGATTTTTGGCCGTGTCCAGCCATCGTGGCGTGAAGCCGATGTTTCTGTGATAGTTGCAGCGATGCCGTCCCTTTGCGGGGTGGCGGGAGCGGGGAGTGATGTAAGCTCTACCATGCCGCATATAATAACCGATTTGGTTATTTGTAGGACAATGGTTTTTTGCAACTAGGCGGTAATGGCCACAAAGAGCAGTTTTCTGCTGACAGGATTGGTCCTTTTTTCTTATTTGTCTTATTTCTTCCAAACCAAAATATGCGCGACCCATCAACAAGCCACCCACGCAGAGCCAAGCCAATTGCCCTTCGCGCCGCTCCCCCCTATATCCCCATCATGTCCTCCATACGCCCTTGGCGCGATATCGCGCGTCGTACATCTCGCCAGATCATGGTTGGTTCCGTCCCCGTCGGCGGCAATGCGCCGATATCGGTGCAGACGATGACCAACACGCTGACCAGCGATGCCAAAGCAACCATCGACCAGATCCGCCGCTGCGAAGAAGCAGGCGCCGATATTATCCGCGTGTCCTGCCCCGATGTGGAAAGCACCGCTGCGCTGAAACAGATTGTCCGCGCTAGCCATGTGCCAATCGTTGCCGACATCCATTTCCACTACAAACGTGCGCTGGAGGCAGCGGATGCAGGCGCGGCTTGCTTGCGGATCAACCCCGGCAACATCGGTTCTGCAGAACGCGTCAACGAAGTGGTCAACGCCGCTAAGGCTAATGGCTGCGCTATTCGTATCGGCGTCAACGCCGGGTCGCTTGAAAAAGACCTGCTCGAAAAATATGGCGAGCCGTGCCCAGAGGCGCTGATCGAATCCGCGCTTGACCATATCAAGCTGCTGCAAGACCGCGACTTTCATGAATATAAAGTCGCGGTAAAGGCGTCCGACGTTTTCCTTGCGGTCGCCGCCTATATGGGCCTTGCCGAGGCGGTCGATTGCCCGTTGCATCTTGGCATTACAGAGGCTGGCGGATTGATCGGCGGCACGGTGAAGTCGTCTATCGGCATGGGCAATATGCTGTGGGCGGGTATCGGCGACACTATCCGCGTTTCGCTGTCTGCGGAACCCGAAGAGGAAGTTCGTGTTGGCTATGAAATCCTGAAATCGCTTGGCCTGCGCACCCGCGGCGTTCGCGTGGTCAGCTGCCCAAGCTGCGCGCGTCAGGGTTTCGACGTGATCCGCACCGTGCAAAAACTCGAAGAGGCGCTCGGCCATATCAAAACGCCGATGTCGCTCTCGGTGCTCGGCTGCGTCGTCAACGGCCCCGGCGAAGCGCGCGAAACAGACATCGGCATCACCGGTGGCGGCAATGGCAAGCACATGGTGTATTTGTCCGGCGTCACCGACCACCATGTGCAGGACGACGATATGATCGGGCATATCGTGAAGCTGGTCGAGGCCAAGGCGGCGGAAATCGATGCGGGAACAAGTGTGAGCATGGATGTGACGCACGGCAAGGCGGGTTGACTTTTTCTAGAATTCGATTAATAAATTCTAGAAAGGACGCTTCAAATGGGCTTGAGCATAAAAAACGAAGAGACCGAATCTTTGGTGCGAGAGCTTGCGCGCCGTAAAGGCGTTGGCGTTACAACCGCGATCCGGCTGGCGGTCAGCAATGAACTTGCCAATACACCTTTGCTCAAAAAAGATCCGGAGCAGATCGCGATGAAGGTGCGCGAGACACAATTTTTGTGGAAGCAGCTGCCCAAATTTATGACCGATAAAGAGGTCGATGCGTGGATGTATGACGATAACGGGTTGCCGCATTGATAGTCGTAGACACATCGGCGTTGTGCGCAATTTTGAAAGATGAGCCAGAAGCCGATGCCTTTCGAGCGATAATCGCCAGTGAGCAATCGATAGCGGGTGCCCCAACCAAGTTTGAGTATTTGATGGTTGCAAGCGGCCAAGCGCATGCACCCGGTCGAATCGCAGCAGAGGCTTTGCTAGACGACTTGGGCATAGAAATTCTCGCTTGGAGCGACGACTACGCAGGTATTGCAGCCGATGCCTTTCTCAACTTCGGCAAAGGCCAGCATAAAGCGTCGTTGAACTTTGGCGATTGCATGGCCTATGCGATTGCAAAATCGCTTGATTTGCCTTTGCTGTTCAAAGGAAATGATTTTTCCCAAACAGATATAAAGACGGCATTATGACTTTATCAATCCGTCCCGCCAGTCGCACCGACCTTCCCCTTATCGCGAAGTTTATCCGCGACCTCGCCGAGTATGAGAAACTGGCACATGAGGTGCGGTTTGATGAGGCAGTTTTGGGGGAGCGGTTGTTTGGAGCTCGTCCTTATGCTGAGGTATTGATTGGTGAAACCGATGGCGGCCCCCAAGGCTTCGCTCTCTTCTTCCACAACTTCTCGACTTTTGAAGGTCGGCCGGGGATTTACCTGGAGGATCTGTTTGTCCGGCCAGAGGCCCGGGGGTCTGGGCTTGGTAAAGCTTTGCTGAAACGGCTCGCGGCGTTGGCGGTGGAACGCGATTGTGCACGGCTGGAATGGTCGGTGCTCGATTGGAACGAACCGGCGATCACATTTTACCAATCCTTGGGCGCGAAATCGATGGACGGCTGGACAATCAACCGCGTGGATGGTGATGCGTTGCAAGGGCTTGCTGCATGATCCGGCAAGCTATCGTCGCCGCTCTGTTGTTGTGTGTGTCGCTGACGTTTCCGGTCCAAGCGGCGAAGGAAGTTGAAACAGGCCATCCCGAAGCGCGACCCTTTGATTCTAAAGCCGAAGCCAAAACCGGTGTTGACGCAGCGCTCACGCGGGCGAAGACTGGCAACCGCATGGTGATGATCGTGATGGGGGCCAATTGGTGTCACGATAGCCGCGCCTTGGCGGGCTGGCTCGCGCAACCGCATTTCGCCGCGATGGTCGTCTCGCGCTATGAACTGGTTTTTGTCGATGTTGGATACAAGGACCGCAACGTCGATATCGCGCGCCGCTTTGGCATTAAATCGATCAAAGGTACGCCGACGGTGTTGATTGTGGATGGCAACAGCAGGCTGCTCAATAAAACGGAGGCTCCCAAATGGCGCAACGCCAGCAGCCGCAGCCAGCAAGAGATATATAAGGCGTTCGCCGAGTTTACGCCTGCTTAAGCCGCGGCTGCTATGACGCAAGCTTATGTGGAAACAGGTGATGCCTTTGTTTGTGATCGCGGTGTTGGTCGGTTGGTTTATGCCGGCAAACGACCCTGTGGCGAAACGGACGAAGCCTGAGGCAACGGCGGCATCACCCAAAAGCGATGCGGCACCTTCAACGTTTGACGATGCTCCCGCCGCATTAGCCGAGAGCGGAGCGATCGTCCTGACCCGGGCGGCTGATGGCCATTATTACGCGCCGGGTAACGCTGATGGTGCGGCGTTGCGCTTTCTGGTCGATACGGGCGCAACGGTGGTTGCGTTGACGCAAAGCGATGCCGAACTGCTCGGTCATTTTCTGAACCCCGGCGAGCTGACCGTTGTTGGGCGCGGCGTGAGTGGTGCGGTGCGCGGCAAATCGATTATGATCGAACGGCTGTCGGTTGGCGATATTTCGGCGGATAAAGTCTCCGCCGTGATTATCCCCGAAGGCTTGCCCGTGTCGTTATTGGGCCAATCGTTTCTGTCGCGGATCGCGCATGTCACGATCAGCGACAACCGGATGACTTTGAAGAATTAGGCAAGCTGCATCCATCACTACCCCGTTTGTCCTGAGGAGCTGCTGAGCGTAGCGAAGTGGCGTCTCGAAGGACCGAGGCGCAGCGCGAGAGTGCTTCGAGACGGGCCTTCCCCTTCGGCAAGCTCGGGGTCAGTCCCTCCTCAGCACAAACGGGTTTTGGGGCATAAAAGCGAACTCTCTAACCCCGTTCCAGCAAAAAAACCGCGTGTTCCGCCAGCAAATTGGCGCCGCGCGCGCCGCGTTCTTTTTCCCCGCTTAAATACCATTCGCCTTTGATCGCATAGCCACGGTCAGCGACAAAACTTTTGAAATCGGCGATGGTCACATGGTGGATATTGGGCGTGTCGTACCAACGGTGCGGCAGCTGTTTGGTCACCGGCATCCGACCGCCCAGCATGTGCGCAAAGCGGATTTTCCACTGCGCAAAATTGGGGAAGGAAACAAAAGCCTGTCCGCCGATGCGCAACAACTGGTCAAGCACCAGATCGGGCCGCCGCGTCGTCTGCAACGTCTGGCTTAGGATCGCGTAGTCAAAACCTTTGTCGGGATAATCCGCCAGATCAGTATCGGCATCGCCCTGTACCACCGCCAATCCGCGTGCCACCGCGGCCGAGACGTTCGCTGATTCAAGTTCAAGCCCACGCGCATCAACGCCTTTTTGATCGCGCAACGCCGCCATCAACGCTCCATCGCCGCAGCCGACATCCAGCACCCGCGATCCGGCGCGGATGGTCTCGGCGATGATCGAAAGATCGGGGCGGAGGCTGCTCATAATCCACCCGCTTTCAAAAATCCGTCAACTATGCGGTTCATCTCCGGCGCGTCGAGCAGGAAGCTGTCATGGCCAAAGGGGCTGGAGAGTTCGACAAAGCTGGCAGCGGCCCCTGCGGCATTCAACGCACGGACAACGCGTTTGGACTCGATCGTGGGATACAGCCAGTCGGTATCAAAACTGATCAGGCAGAACCGCGTTTTGGTGTCTTTGAATGCCGCGGCCAGACTGCCTCCATGCGCCTCGGCCAGATCGTAATAATCCATGGCACGGGTGATATAGAGGTAGCTGTTGGCGTCGAAGCGTTCGACAAAACTTAAGCCCTGATAACGCAAATAGCTTTCCACCTGAAAATCCGCGTCAAAGCCGAACGTCTTGGCGCCCTTGGTTCCATCGGGTCGGTCTTGCAATTGCCGCCCGAATTTTTGCGTTAGGCCTTCTTCGGACAGATAGGTGATGTGCGCGGCCATACGCGCGACGGCAAGGCCAGAATCAGGCTGATCGACCGAACCGTAATAGGCCCCGTTCTGCCAATTGGGATCCGCCATGATGGCTTGCCGTCCAACTTCGTGAAAGGCAATATTCTGCGCGCTGTGCCGTGCGGTGGAAGCGATAACGATGGCGGATTGCACACGCTCAGGGAAAATCGACGCCCAGGTCAGCGCCTGCATCCCGCCCATCGATCCACCGATCACGCAAGCGAGCTTTTCGATCCCCAGATGCTCAAGCAATATCGCTTGCGCGCGGACCATGTCGGCAATGGTAATGACCGGAAACTCCATACCATAAGGAGCATCGCTGGCCGGATTGAAACTCGCCGGGCCTGAACTGCCCATGCAGCTGCCAAGGACATTGATGCAGATGATGCAGTGCCGGTCTGGATCGACCGGCCTGCCTTCGCCCACCAAACGCGTCCACCAACCAGGCTTTCCGGTCACCGGGTGGGTGGAGGCAAGATATTGGTCGCCGGTGAGCGCATGGCAGATCAGGATCGCGTTTGATTTATCGGCGTTCAGTTGCCCGTAAGTTTCATAGGCAAATTCAACAGGCGCAAATTGGGCGCCGCTATCGAGCTTTACCGGCCCCAGCAGCTTTGTCCGCCTGTCGAGGCCAAATCGCCCATCGTCGTTCATGTTTCGGGCCTTATCAGTGAATAGCAGGGAGGCAATAGAATTAAGCCTTTGGCGAGGGAGTTGCACAGCCACCGCCTCGCCGCTATGCCGCGCGGCATGACAGCTCCTATCGCCAAACACTGGATCAACGCCATTCATGCTTATACGCCCGGCAAGGCGAAAAGCGACGATGGCCGTGTGCTGATTAAACTATCGGCTAACGAAAACCCATTAGGCTGCAGCGCCGATGCGGTTGCCGCTTTGGTCGAGGCGCGCAGCACGCTGGCGCGCTATCCCGATCCGGCGTCAAATGCACTGCGCGAGGCATTGGGTACGGCTTATGATTTGGAAAGCGACCAGATCGTCTGCGGCACCGGGTCCGATGAACTGCTGAACCTGATTGCCATGGGCTATGCAGGGGCAGGTGACGAGATTATCTATATCCGGTACGGATTTTCGGTTTACGATATCGCGGCACGCAAATGTGCAGCGACGGTGGTGGTTGCGCCCGACAAGGATTACGGAACCGACGTTGATGCGTTGCTGGCCTTAGTCACCGGCAAGACCCGTGTGGTTTTTGTCGCCAACCCGAACAATCCGACAGGTACCTATTGCGGCGATGCAGAGATTGCGCGTTTGCATGCCGGACTTCCCGCCGATTGTGTCCTGGTTCTCGATCAGGCCTATGGCGAATATCTGGACGATGATGGCCCGGCGGCGTTCAATCTTGCGCGCCAGCATCCCAATGTTCTTATCACCCGCACTTTTTCCAAAATCTTTGGGCTGGCGGCGGAACGCATTGGCTGGGCTTACGGTCAGCCTGCGCTGATCGCGACGCTTAACCGCATCCGTGCGCCGTTTAATGTGACGGCAGCGGGGCAAGCGGCGGCGATTGCAGCGCTTGGCGATACTGGCTTTGTCACACAAAGCCGCGCGCATAATTTGCACTGGCGTGAATGGATGGCGGGTGAATTTGCGTCGCTGTCGAACCACGGCCTGATTGTTATTCCCAGCTGGGCCAATTTCCTGATGGTGATGTTTGAAGGAGCGGTCAGCGCAGAGACTGCGTATAACGGCCTGATGGACGCAGGCTATATCGTTCGCTGGTTGCCGGGGCAGGGGCTTGGCACAGGCTTGCGCATTACCATCGGCACCGAAGACGAAAATCGGGGTGTGATGGCGGCGTTGCGCGCTATTTTGGAGCAACATAAATAATGCTGCCCTTTGCCCGCGTCTCGATCATCGGTCTTGGCCTCATTGGTTCGTCGGTTGCGCGTGCGGTTAAAGCGAATATGCCGGACGTTCGGGTGACCGGTTTTGATGCTGATCCGGATGTACGCGAGCGGACGCGCATATTGGGCTTTTGCGATGATGTGGCGGACACCGCAGGGACTGCTGTGATGGACGCCGGGCTGGTGATCCTGTGCGTACCGGTCGGGGCAATGGGCGCGGTTGCCCTTGAAATGCGCGCCGATCTTCCTGCCGATGCGATCGTCAGCGATGTGGGCAGTTGCAAACAAAGCGTGGCCGAGGCGCTAGCCGAGGCGTTGCCAAAGGCGACAATTATTCCGGCGCATCCAGTTGCGGGTACAGAGAAAAGCGGTCCCGATGCAGGCTTTGCAACATTGTTTCAGGGCCGCTGGTGCATCTTAACGCCGCCCGAGGGGGCGCCCGAAGCTGCGGTCGAGGCGCTGAAAACCTTTTGGCAGCGGCTGGGCGCGGATATCGAGATTATGGATGCAAAACATCATGATCTTGTTCTTGCGATCACCAGCCACCTTCCACATTTGATTGCTTATACCATTGTTGGCACCGCCGATGAGCTGGGCGAAGTGACGCAAAGTGAAGTGATTAAATACTCCGCTGGCGGCTTCCGCGACTTCACCCGTATCGCTGCATCGGATCCGGTGATGTGGCGCGATGTGTTTTTGAACAACAAAGAAGCTGTGCTGGAAATGCTTCAGCGTTTTTCCGAGGACCTAACCGCGCTGCAACGCGCCATCCGCTATGGCAAAGGTGACGAGCTGGAAACATTGTTCAACCGCACCCGCGACATCCGGCGTTCGATTGTCGAACAGGGCCAGGATGATGACGCGCCTGATTTCGGACGGCGGCATTAGTCTCCGCCAACGCCGTTTGTTCTGCGGAGGTCTTGAAGCCGCAGGCTGAAAGGCTGTCTCGAAGGACCGAGGCGTTGCGCAAGAGTGGTTCGAGACGGGCCTTCCCCTTCGGCAAGCTCAGGGTCAGTCCCTCCTCAGCAGACACGGTTTAGCATGCCTGTATCGGGTTGAAGTTTCACCCGTTCAAGGCATTGATCGCCGCATGCACCTTGGCCTCTACCTCTTCACGCGGAAGGCCGGGGGGGATGGTCTCGCCGACTTTGTAAGTCATCACGCCCTTGTGCCAATAAGGCTTGCCTTTGGGGGTCAGTTTGCCGCTGTTCACTGCGATCGGTACGACGGGTAGCCCCAGCAATTTGTACAGACCGGCAAAGCCCGATTGCAGGGGCGGGCACTCTCCATGCCGCACGCGGGTTCCTTCGGGGAAAATCACGATAGGCCGGCCAGCGGCTTTTATCGCGCGCGCCAGTGTTACCATTGCGCGCAACCCGCCAGCGCCACCTTCGCGGTCAACAGGGATCATGCCATAGGCTTTGGCCGCTGTCCCCCAGCAGGGGATATCGAACAATTCACTTTTTGTGACGACCGCGGGCAGCGAAAACATACGCGGCATGTCGATGGTTTCAAACATGCTTTCATGCTTGATCGCAAACAGCACAGCGCCTGTGGGTAGCGTGCCATCCACTTCGGTGCGAATACCCAAAATCCAGCGCGCGGTTAGGTGATGATAGACGCTCCAGCCGCGCACAGACGTCCGCAAAAGCCTAACGGATGTATAAGTGCCGATAAAAGCCCCCAGCACAAGCGGCACCGAACCGATGTAAAAGATGATACCGAACAGCAGCGACCGAAGCAGAAACATGCGGGTCAAATCCCGACGAGCGCCGCGAGGCCCCGCAGCCAATATTTATGATATTCAGTGAACAATATGGGGAATGTCGGCCTGGTTGTGACAGCGTCTTCGATCACGGTAACACCGCCGGGCAAAGCCAGTTTCAGTTCCAGCCTGGCGCGGCGCATGTGCCAGTCATGCGTGACAAGACGCAAAGACTTAATCTTGTTCCGCGAAACCCAGCGTGCCGTCTCCAAGCCATTCGACCGCGTGTCCACTGCACGAAAGCCCAGATCGATGCAGCAGGCGAACAGTTTTTGCGGCCGGTTATACTCCGCTGCCAATTCTCTGGGCTTCACATCCAGATCGACACCTGAAATCAACATCCGGCGGGCTAAACCTTTTTCCAGCACGACCAGCCCACGGTCGATACGGCCAGCACCACCGGTCAGCACCACAACACCGTCGGTTTTATTCCTTGCCGCCGGTTGCGGCAGAAACAGCGAAAACCAGGCAAAGCCCAGTATCCAGATCAACAGCAAAAAGGCAAAGCTACGTTTAATCATATAATCTTCTTTAGCGCCGACAACACTGTCCAGCGGGCTGTTAACATGGCAAGGCAGGCAACGGCCACCGGGATCAATAGCAACAGCAGCCAACCATAGAGTGGCATCCCTGCATCAGCAAGCAGCCCCGGCTCCAATGCCGCAAACCGGTTTCCGATCAGCCATAATATAACGATCGCTGCAACCAGCCCGGCCAAACCGCCAAACAAAGCATCCAGTGCCACGCGCCGTTGAAACAGACGCGCCGCTTGTATGTCGGTGGACCCCATCATGTGCATGATTTCAATCGTCGTGCGGTGCGTGTTGAGCGCGCCGCGTACCGATAACACCACCGTTGCCGCCGTTGCCAGCAACAACAACAGCATCACTGACAGAGCGAGGAAAAACAGTGTCCTTAGTAACGCGACAAAAGGCGCCATCCATCTGGCGTGCGTATCGATTCGGGAATCGGGTGAAAGCCGCGTTAGCCTTTGTCCGATCTTGCGCAAATCCTGTTCAGATGGCGGTTGCTTAAACGATACATTTATCAGCAACGGTATCGGAATATCGCTATCCTCTAAATCGATACCGACCGGCTTTAGCAGCGCGCGCGACTCCGCCTCGGATATGGTTTGCACTGTTTCAATTTTGGGCAGCGTACGCAGCCATTTGGCAATCGAGGCCTGCACAGCCAGCTGCGCCGACGGATCGGTGTTCATGACCTGAACCGTTGCTTCGCTCGCCAGATTGGCTCCGCTGGTTCGCGCTGATTCGCCCAGCGTAATTGCGGCTGCTGCGGCCAATAACGTCAGAAAAAGCATGATCGCCATGATCCACGACATCGTCCCTGAAAAGCGCCCGTCGGGGATCAGCTTTCGGTCGTGCGCGGGGATGGCAAAGGCAAAGGGTGCAGCCATCGTTAGTTCTTTAGGATCAACGGACGCGGCGGGTGTTTTAACGATCCGGTGGGATCGGACAAACGGCCCTTTTCAAGCCGCATCATTTGCGCGCCTTCAATTTCTTGCAGCAAATGGATGTCGTGGGTTGCAACTACGACTGTCGTGCCCAACCGGTTAAGCGCCGCGAACAATTGCAACAGCCGCACAGCCATTTCGGGATCGACATTGCCCGTGGGCTCATCCGCTACCAGAATTTCGGGGCGACCAATGACGGCGCGGGCGATGGCCACGCGCTGTTGCTCTCCGCCGGAAAGCGTCGCCGGTCTTGCCTCGGCGCGTTCGGATAGCCCGATCCAGGACAGCATTTCGCTAACCGGGCCTTGCAGATCTTTTTCCGTGATCCCGGCAATTCGCAACGGCAGCGCGATATTATCGAACGCCGTTAAATGCGGCACCAGCCGGAAATCCTGAAAGACAACGCCAATCCGCCGCCGGAAACCCGGCAGACGGTCGCGGGTCATCGTAACTGTATCATGCCCAAACATGCGGATTGCGCCGCGGCTGGGACGCAGCGACAGATAGAGCAGTTTCAACAACGAGGTTTTGCCGGCACCCGATGGGCCGGTCAAAAAGTAAAAGCTGCCGGGGAAAAGCGTGAAGCTGATATCGGTCAAGGTCTCGGAACCTGTGCCGTATCTGAGACCCACATTATCAAATTCGGCAACGCTTTGCATCGCTGGTTCGCATCGCATATTCGGGCACGCGGTGCAAAGGCATAGTTGTTGGGTCCCGTTGGTATGACAAAGCGCCCTTATTCAGGCCCTTCCACAGCTATTTACGCCTATCGGGGTTGCATCGCAGGCATGGCTGCTGTTTATGCCGACCTATTATGTTGCTGGTATGCCCCTCCTGCCGCACCCGGTATGTTGTTCCTGACAGTGCGATTGGCGCTGCGGGGCGGCAAGTCCGATGTGCCAATTGCCGAAACAGCTGGTTTCAGGAAGGGCCGTCAAGCGTTGCACCGCCCAAATTGGACCCCATAATCCCTACGGAAATTTCGGCTGTTCCGCCGCCGCCGGTTCCGCCGCCACCACCAGTTTCGGCATCGGTTGACTGGTCGAGTTCATCCGAGGAAACGCCCAGTCCCGGATTTGCGGTGATGGAACCGCCGCTCTCTGATACCGAGCCTGCCATTGTTGACCGCGATGAGCCTGCTTTGGCTGGTTTGCGCACGCGGTCCCTCTCAGACGATTTACCCGAGCGCAGCCAATTTGCGCACGAACCGCCTTTTCGGCCAAGGCGCAACCCGGCAAAGATTATGACCTACGCTGCGATAGCTTTTGCCGCGTTTATCGCAATCGCTGGCGGGGCGTTATGGTATTCGGGATGGCTCGAGGGCAGCTTTGCCATCAGCGCTAAGGAATCAAAGCTGCAAATCCAGCTGCACGATAATCTGGCGCTGGGCCGCGCCGCGGACGGGTCGCCGTATTTCATCGCCAGTGGTTCGATTGTTAATTCCACAGCGGACACGCTGCCAGTGCCGAACATGCTGGTAACATTAAAAGACGCGAGCGGTCGGTCGATCTTTAACTGGGAAATGAAGCCGCCAGTGCGTACGCTTGGCCCGGGAGCCACCGTTGAATTCAGCCAATTGAAACGCGATGTGCCGCTGGCATCGTCTAAAATCAGCGTCGTCTGGATTTTGGGCAACTAGAATTAGGTCTGCTTTTTAATAGAATTCGACCATCGGCATTCCATCGCGGATGCGCGTTTGCCGGATTGTTGCTTTGCCGCCGCTCGTGCGTTGCTTTACCTGCATATCGTCAAAACGAATTTCCTCGGCAGCAAGGATCTTTACCGTCGCGACCGCTTCATAGCGTGGCGCGGGCGGCGACGCAGCCGTGGCGCTAGCGAAAAGGAACGGAAGTGTGGACCACAGCATGATGCGGGTTTAACGATTTGTTAACCCGTTCTGACAAGTCAGGAAAAGCGTTAACGGGCGACCAAATTGCGTCTTCAGGCATTTAATGCCCTCCGATTTGCTTCACTGCCCCATTTTGCAACACGCTGCGGACAAACATTGTGAATGCAAAGCCTGTTGCGTGTCGGGTAGCCTTTTGCTAGTGGCGCGCTCCTACCTGTCGGGACGTGTGCGGCCATGGCGGAATTGGTAGACGCGCAACGTTGAGGTCGTTGTGGGCGAAAGCCCGTGGAAGTTCGAGTCTTCTTGGCCGCACCAGACAGTCTAGATAGCCAAAATCTGGTGTCTGATTGCCTGTTGCTTGCAACGCGCATTTGAAGGTTCGGCGGCGCGCTAAGCCCAGCACCAAAGTTAAAACAAAACCATCGGGTTTGGCTTCACTGTGTTTGGGGAGCCGCGGCTAGGATTTTCAAGACACGTTCTGCCCATTCGGGCCGACAAATCAGTAGATCGGGCAGGTACACATCGGCTTGGTTGTAAACCATAACGCTGCCGTCGATGCGGCTGACGTGCAGGCCGTGAGCCGCTGCAACAGCGGCGGGGGCGCAGCTGTCCCATTCATACTGTCCGCCGGTGTGGAGGTAAATCTCGGCCTCGCCGCGCACGATTGCCATGGCTTTGGCGCCTGCGCTGCCCATCGGGATCAGCTCGGCACCGATGTGTTCAGCTACAATCAGCGCTTCTTTGGCGGGGCGGGTGCGGCTGACGACCATGCGGGGGGTTATGGACGCGGCGGGCAAAGGCTGGGGCCGGTCGCTGCGCAGAACGAGTCCCAAACCCGGCAACGCGACGGCGCCGACCGTCGGAACACCATCGATCGCTAGGGCGACATGCACTGCCCAGTCTGTCCGGCCCTCGCCATATTCGCGGGTGCCATCAACCGGATCGATGATCCAGACGCGTGATTTGGAGAGGCGCGCCGGATCGTCTTTCTCTTCCTCGGACAACAGTCCATCGTCGGGGCGCTGTTCACGGATTGCATCGCACAGAAACCTGTTGGCTACCGTGTCGCCTGTCTTGCCAAGCTCTTTTCCCGTTAGCGAACCCGACAACGCTGAACGCTGATCGAGAAGCAATACTCCCGCTTCATAAGCCAAATGGCTCGCAAGCCCACCATCGTCCATCGTATTGTCCCTCCTATTTCAACGGCATAATCTGGCGGACGATATACTCGGCGGCCTCAGCAGGTGTCATCTCGACGGTGTTAACGCGGATTTCGGCATTGATCGGTGCTTCATAGGGGCTGTCGATCCCGGTGAAGTTTTTGAGCTGACCTGAACGCGCCTTTTTATACAGCCCCTTCACATCGCGTGCTTCGGCAACCTCCAGCGGGGTATCGACGAATATTTCTATAAACTCAGCCTCGGGCAGCATCGATCGCACCATATCGCGTTCGGCACGGAATGGCGAAATAAAGGCTGTCAGCACGATCAAGCCGGCGTCCGCCATCAGCTTGGCAACTTCGCCAACACGGCGGATATTTTCGATCCGGTCCGCTTCGGTAAAACCAAGGTCCTTGTTCAGACCGTGGCGCACATTGTCGCCGTCGAGCAAGAATGTGTGCCGGTTCATCAGGTTCAGCGACTTTTCAACTTCGTTGGCGATGGTCGATTTGCCCGATCCCGATAGACCGGTGAACCACAGCACACGCGCCTTTTGGTTCTTCAGCCCTGCATGCTCTTCGCGTCCGATATCGGTCGCTTGCCAATGGACATTTTGCGCGCGGCGAAGGCTGAAATGCAGCATCCCTGCACCGACAGTCCGGTTGGTGATTTTGTCAATCAGGATGAAGCCACCCAGCGTCCCGCTTTCGGCATAGGATTCAAAGACGATGGGCTTGTCCGTTGCCAGTTCGGCCACGCCAATCGCATTAAGCTCCAGCGTCTTGGCTGCCAGCTGTTCCATCGTGTTGACGTTGACGGTGTATTTCGGTTGCTGAACGGTTGCCGACACCGTCTGCGTGCCAAGTTTCAACCAATAGGACCGGCCAACGTGCAACGCGTCGTCATCCATCCAGACGATGGTCGCTTCAAACTGGTCCGACACTTCGGGCGGATTGTCCGCAGCGGCGATGACGTTGCCGCGTGAACAATCGACTTCATCAGCAAAGCATACGGTGACGGATTGGCCAGCGACTGCGTCGTCTAGATCGCCGTCGAGGGTAACGATTTTGGTCACAGTTGTGGTTTTGCCCGATGGCAGAACGCGGACAGCATCGCCGGGCTTGACCGATCCGGACGCGATCAGGCCGGAGAATCCACGGAAGTCGAGATTGGGGCGGTTGACCCATTGCACCGGCAGGCGGAATGACTTGGCTTGATCGGCTTCATTGTCGATCTCGACCGACTCCAGATGCTCGATCAATGGCTTGCCAGTGAACCAGGGCATGTTCTCGCTGAGCGTCGTGATATTGTCGCCCTTGAAGCCAGAGATTGGCATTGCAACGAAATTCTTGATCCCGATTTCGGCGGCAAAGGCTGCATAATTAGCAACAATTGCGTCGTACTTTGCCTGATCGTAATCGATCAAATCCATCTTGTTGACAGCGAGCACAATGTTTTTGATACCGATCAAATTGCACAAATAGCTGTGCCGCCGTGTTTGCACCAAAACACCTTTACGTGCGTCGATCATCATTACCGCAAGGTCGGCGGTTGATGCGCCGGTGAACATGTTGCGGGTATATTGCTCATGCCCCGGGCAATCGGCGACGATGAACTTACGCTTTTCAGTGGCGAAGAACCGATAGGCAACGTCTATAGTAATGCCCTGTTCGCGTTCCGCGGCAAGGCCATCGACAAGCAACGCAAAGTCGATTTCCTGCCCCTGTGTGCCGACACGTTTGGAATCGGCCTGCAAAGCCTCCAGCTGATCTTCAAAGATCATTTTGCTGTCATATAACAACCGTCCGATCAGCGTCGATTTGCCGTCGTCCACCGACCCGCAGGTGATGAAGCGCAACAGGCTCTTGTGCTGGTGCGTGTCCAGATAGGCGTCAATATCCTCAGCGATCAGAGCGTCGGTTTTGTAAACGGTATCAACTTCGGACATCAGAAATAGCCCTCCTGCTTCTTTTTCTCCATCGACGCATCACCGCCGTCCTTGTCGATTACGCGGCCTTGGCGTTCGCTGGTCGTGGTCAACAGCATTTCCTGAATAACCTCTGGCAATGTCTTGGCATCGCTTTCAACAGCGCCGGTCAAAGGCGAACAACCCAATGTGCGAAACCGGATCGAGCGCTGCGTAATTTCGGGCAGCGTCCCCATCACCTTTTTCAGCCGCTCGATATCGTCGGCCATGAACAATTGCCCGTCCTGCACATAGGTCGGCCGCATCGCGCTGAAATACAGCGGTACGATGGCGATGTCGTTCAAATGGATGTATTGCCAGATGTCCAGCTCGGTCCAGTTTGAGATTGGAAAGACGCGGATGCTCTCTGACTTTGCCTTGCGCGCGTTATAAAGGTTCCACAATTCAGGTCGCTGGTTTTTTGGGTCCCAGCCATGCGTTGCAGTGCGGAACGAAAAGATGCGTTCCTTGGCACGGCTTTTCTCCTCATCACGGCGAGCGCCACCAAAGGCCACATCAAAACCATGAAGGTCGAGCGCTTGCTTCAATCCCTCTGTCTTCCACATATCGGTGTGTAATGGACCATGATCGAACGGGTTGATTGCGCGTTCGATTGCTTCTGGGTTTTGATAAACCAGCAATTCCATCCCCGCATCGCGCGCGGCCTGTTCGCGCAGATCGTACATTGCTTTGAATTTCCAGGTGGTATCAACGTGCAGCAACGGGAATGGCGGTGGCGAAGGATAGAAAGCTTTGCGCGCAAGATGCAGCATCACCGCGCTGTCTTTGCCGACGCTATACAACATTACCGGCTTTTCGGATTCAGACACGACCTCGCGCATAATATGGATGGCCTCAGCCTCCAGCCTTTCCAAATGGGTCAATGTGCGCGTCATGGGCAGCTCCTTTTACAGTAATTAAAAATCATCTGGCGCATAGCGAAGGCACTTGAACCTCCCATATGGGAGTATATAGGATATCGCATGCGCGTTGACGATGATGGATTGCTGCAAGCCCTGTACGAGGGGATGTTCGAGACGCCTTTGTGGCGCGATTTCCTGCAGCGTTTGCTCGCCAAAACGGGCGC
The DNA here is from genome assembly GCA_031416255.1 of Sphingomonadales bacterium. GTDB lineage: Bacteria > Pseudomonadota > Alphaproteobacteria > Sphingomonadales > Sphingomonadaceae > Sphingorhabdus_B. Next base: position 18,713 of record JANOTI010000187.1, read on the forward strand.
GCGGTTCACCACACTGATTTTTCGTCCGGCGGATGAGAACGCGGTGGTTGAGCTGTACGCAGGCGAGCCGCCATCGGACGATATCCGCAAGCTGTTTGTTGATGGCAATATCCGTGACCCGTTTCCGTATCAGACTATGCGTCCGGGCCGCGCCTATTCGCTGGAGGAGTTGCTCGATCCCAATGATGTGCGCCAGCAGGCCTTTTTCGAAACAGCGATGCTGCCACAGGGGCTAACCAATATGCGTTCGATTCGCGTGACCGAACCGGGCGGGATTGACCTGTGGTTGGGCTGTTCCGGCGGCAGGAATATCGGATCGGCGACCGGCGCTTTGTTGACTGCGCTCGCGCCGCATCTGCGGATTGCGCTGCGCAGTTTTGCTGCATTGGAACGCGAACGCTTTCGGTCGGCTGTGACGGGTCAAGCGTTTGACAGGCTGAAAATGGGTTGGCTTTCGCTTGATGCCGGTTGCCGGATCATCGATGCGACCGACAATGTTGAACAGCTGTTCCAATGGGGCACACTGTTGCGGCGTGGGCGCTATGACCGTTTGGTGCCCGCATCCCCAGCCATCGACCGGCAACTGACAGCATTGTTAAAGCAATTCGCGGCTAATCCCGAAGCGCGCCCACAAGCGTTTAACCTGAGCAAAGATCCATGGGTCGAAATGCTGGTGACACCGGTGCAAAGCCTTGCGTTTTCCGGAAGCAAAACGCCGGTTGCGATCCTTTACGTCAGCGGCGATCGGCGTTCGCAGGCCGACCGGTGTGAGCAATTGGTCGATCTGTTCGGTTTATTGCCAAGCGAAGCGCGGCTGGCGTGGATGCTGGCGCAAGCAACCAGCATCGCCGAGGCGGCAGAGGCGTTAGGACTAACGGTCGAAACGGCGCGCAACTATTCAAAGAAAATCTATGCCAAAACCGGGGCTCGCGGCCATGCGGAACTGGTTCGGATTATTTTGACCAGTGTGCTGGCGATCAGCTAGCGCCGTTGCCTGCACCAATGACAAACGCCCGAACGGAAACAAAATGATAACTGAGTGGTTCATTGTTGCTTGCCTTTGCACCTTTTCTAGTGTGTGTTGATGCGATCATCAGGAGAGATAAATGCGTTCATTATTGTTGGTTAGCGGCGCTTTGAGCGCACTTATGCTGTCACAAGCGGCGGTTGCAGAAGAGGGAATGTGGCTACCGAGTCAAACACCGGAACTTGCGCCCAAGCTCAAGGAAGCTGGATTGGAAATTGATCCAGCTATGCTCAGCGATCTTAAATCGGCTCCGCTGAATGCCATCGTATCGCTAGGCGGATGTTCCGCCGCTTTCCTCAGCCCCGATGGTCTTGTCGCGAGCAACCATCACTGCGTGTACGGGTCCATTCAATACAATTCAAAACCCGGTCAAGATTATCTGACCGACGGGTTTCTTGCAAAAACGAATGCGGATGAAGTCCAGGCAGCGCCAGGATCGCGGATATTTGTGATCGAAGACTTGCGCGATGTCACTTTGGCGATGAACAAAGGCGTGACGACTAAACTTGATGGTTTGGCGCGGTACGAAAAACTTGAGATAAACCGCAAGGCGTTGATTGAAGTATGCGAAAAGCAGGCCAATCGCCGGTGTGATGTGCGCGCCTATTTTGGCGGGCACACCTATTATCTGCAACAACAGCTGGAGATCAAAGACGTCCGGCTGGTGTACGCGCCGGCCAGCGGGATTGGCAATTTCGGTGGAGAAACGGACAACTGGCAGTGGCCGCGCCATACAGGGGATTTCGGCTTTTACCGAGCCTATGTTGCACCCGACGGCGCATCAGTGCCTTTTGCCAAGGACAATGTGCCGTATAAGCCCAAGGCGTGGTTGAAAGTTGCAAAGACGCCGCTTTCCGAAGGCGATTTTGTGATGGTTGCAGGCTTTCCGGGCGTGACTCAGCGGCTGCAAACTGCCGCTGAAGTCCAGCATGTATTCGACAGTGTTTATCCAATAGACCAGCAGTTGCGGGCCGATTATTCGGACGCCATTGCAAAGGCAACCGCCGGTAATCCTGCAACCGAAATCAAGTATGCGTCCATTCTTAAAGGTTCCGACAATTACAAAAAGAAGCTGCTTGGCGAAATCGCTGGCGCTGATGCCATTGGTCTGATGGCTCGCAAGGATGCAGCAGACACCGCTTTTCGTGCGTGGGTTGCCGAGGACACGGGCCGAACAGCACACTATGGCCCCGCGCTGGCGGCGCTGGATGCTAATGTATCCGAGGCTAATGTTTCGCGCTTGAATGGATTACGGTTATCGACGGTTAACCGCGTGCAGTTGCTGAGTGCGGCGGCTGTTCTTTACCGATGGGCCAAGGAACAACAAAAGCCCAATGCGCAGCGCGAATCGGGTTATCAGGAACGCGACCGTTTGCCGGTAACCGAACGCTTAGCGCAAATTGAGCGTCGCTACGATGCAGGCGTGGACCGCGTGTTGTTCGATCAGGCTATGGTCGAATATGGCAAAGTCTCAGCCGATAAACGCAATACCGGATTTGAAGCTAAGCTGGCTGAAATTGGAATAGACAGGCTTTACACTGATACAAAGCTCGGAGACAGCACGATGCGCGCGAGCTGGCTTAACAAGCCGGCTGCAGAGTTTGAAGCGTCTGATGACCCCTTTATTCAGTTGGCCGTTGCCGCCTATCCGGCGCTCATTGCCGAGGAAAATAACGCTAAGGCGCGTTCGGGTCGGCTGCAGGCTGCGCGTTCAGTCGTTATGGCCGGACAACTTGCCTTTGCAAAATCACAAGGACGCACACTGTACCCGGATGCCAACGGCTCGCTGCGTTTCACCTACGGTAAAGTCATGGGTAAAAAACGCGATGGGCAAATCTGGACACCGTTTACAACCGCAGAAGGTGTGATCGCCAAACAGACCGGCCGCGGCGAATTCGATGCGCCCGATGCGGCTATTGCGAGCCTGAAAGCAAAAGATTTTGGCTCCTATACCGATCCCACTCTTGGCACATTGCCGGTGAATTTTCTCTCGACGGTTGATATCACAAACGGCAACTCCGGATCTTCGACACTGAATGCCAAAGGCGAGTTTGTGGGCTTAGCGTTCGACGGGACGCTTGACGGTGTTGTGGCCGACTGGTCGTTTGATGCAAACGTAAACCGGACTATTCATGTCGATAGCCGGTACATGCTGTGGACGATGGAAAAGGTCGATGGCGCGCACCGGTTGCTGCAAGAAATGGGTGTCAAATAAAGGAGAGCGGACATCGAATACGACTGCGTGCTGTCTAAATGCAGTCAATCGATGAGAAATCACAAACATCCTACTGGAAGCAGTGGTGCCGCTTATAGGATTCGAACCTACGACCCCATCATTACGAATGATGTGCTCTACCAACTGAGCTAAAGCGGCAATATTGGCGCGTTACCAATGTGGTGCGGCCATTACAAGTCCGCAATATCTGCACGTTTCGCCATCGGGCAAACGCAAGCAAACGGGATCAATTGCGCGTTGCGGAGGGGCTACGCCGCCTCCAATATGCTGTTTGTCGAAACCCGATGTTGCCGCCCTGTGTTATGGTACTATAACAGCGTTTGTTAATAGGTTTTGCATCGGTCGCGCATTTCTTTTCTATTTGAAAGGAACGATGGGCTTTGCAGGTGCTGAAATGTTGAGGTCGCGTGGCGGTGCTGATAGGGTGCATAAAAGCGCCATCGTCAATTCTCCTCGCGGCGCTGTCTGGAAGCTATCATGAATTTCAATAACATCTCGGCCTGGTCCATCCTTAACCCCGTTGTGCCGATTGTGCTGTTTGCCGGGCTCACTTTGGCAGGCGTCATGTCGTTCAGAAATATGGACGTTCAAAACGAACCGGATATTGAATTCCCCGTCGTTGTCGTTTCGATTTCGCAACCGGGTGCAGCACCATCAGAAATCACTACGCAAATCACGCAAAAGGTCGAATCGGCGATCCGCAGTGTTCAGGGCGTCCGCAACATTGATGCCAGCGCCAGCGAAGGCAACACGTCGATCAGCGCAGAATTTGAAATTGGCGACGATATCAACGCCGCCGTTAGCGAAGTCAAAAACGCTGTGGACCAGATCCGCAGCGATTTGCCCGATGGCATTTTGGAACCCCAGATTTTCAAAGTCTCAACGTCCAGCGATCCGATTGCCTATTTTGCTGTGCAAGCCAGCGATATGACGTTGGAACAACTAAGCTGGTTTGTGGACGATACCGTTGCGCGCCGCTTGCTTGCTGTCGAAGGAATGGCATCGGTTAGCCGCAACGGCGGCGTTAATCGTGAAATTCGTGTGGTGCTCGACCCTGCAAAAATGCAGTCCTTGGGCGTTACTGCCGGTCAAATCAACACTGTGCTGCGGCAACAGAATGTAAACGCAGCCGGGGGGCAATCGCAGATTGCGGGATCGCGCCAGTCGGTGCGCGTGCTTGGCAATGCCGCAGATGCCTATGCGTTAAGCCAGGCGCAGATCAGCCTTGGCGGCGGCCGCAACATCAAATTGACCGATGTCGCCACAGTAACAGACGGGTTTAGCGAACAGCGTTCGATCGCGCTTGAGGGCGGCCGGCAGGTCGTCACTATGAGCATGGCACGCGCAAAAGGTGCATCTGATGTATCGGTGTTTGACGATGCGATGGTGAAAATTGCCGAGATTGAAAAGGAAAATCCCGGCGTCAAATTCGTTACACTTTTCAACAGCGTCGATTATACTAAGGCTCAGTACAAAAGCTCAATCGCCGCAATGATCGAAGGCGCTGTGCTTGCGATTGTTATCGTGTTTCTGTTTTTGCGCGATTGGCGCGCGACGATGATTTCGGCCATCGCTATCCCCTTGTCCGCTATCCCGACCTTTTGGTTCCTCGATCTGATGGGTTTCACACTTAACACGATGTCGCTACTCGCTTTGGGTCTGGTCGCTGGTGTTTTGGTCGATGATGCGATTGTGGAAATTGAAAATATCGTCCGGCATATGCGCATGGGAAAATCCGCGTATCAGGCATCAATCGACGCTGCCGACGAAATTGGCCTTGCCGTGGTTGCGACAACGTTTTCGATCGTTGCTGTATTTTTGCCCGTAGGGTTGATGCCCGGCGTTGCTGGCCAGTATTTTAAGAATTTTGGACTGACCGTTGTGGCATCGGTACTGATGAGCCTTGCCGTGGCGCGGATGATAACGCCGATGATGGCCGCGTATTTCCTAAAGTCTGCCGGGGTCGCCGAACATGGCGAAAGCGCGTGGATGGACAAATATATGAAAATCCTGCGCTGGTCGCTTAGTCACCGTCGCTGGATGATGGGCATTGGCGTTTTGGCTTTGGCGGCGACGGTTGCGTTCATGGTTGTTCTACCAAAGCAGTTTTTCCCTGACGGTAACCAGGATTTCAGCCGCATTCGCATCGAGCTCGTCCCGGGCACCACGCTGGAGCGAACGCGGCAAGTCGCAACCGAGGCGGCTGCCATAATTGAGGCGCAGCCCGAAGTGAAAACAGCTTTGCAAAGCGTGCGTGAAGGCAGTGCCAATATATTCATTACGTTGAACGAAGACCGTGATCGTACCAGCCAGGAATTTGAAGAAGACCTAACGCCGTTATTGACCAAAATCGCTGATGCGCGCGTTACATTTCAGGCCAATGGCCCGGGCGGTGGAGGCTCGGGGCGCGATGTGTCGGTGATGCTATCGGGTTCGGACCCCAAAATGCTTGATGCCACCGCGTCCATTTTGGTTGAACAGATGAAGGGCGTGCCCGAATTGCGTGCACCGCGTATTTCCGCCGATTTGCAACGGCCAGAACTGCTGATTACGCCGCGCACAGATATCGCTGCGCAACTGGGCGTTTCAACCTTGGCGCTTAGCCAGACGATCCGCATTGCGACACTGGGCGACATCGACCAGAACAGTGCGAAATTCTCGCTGTCGGATCGGCAAATTCCGATCCGTGTTATGCTTGCCAGAGAATCGCGTGAAAGCCTGGACGTGATCCGGAACTTGCCGGTTCAAATGGCAAGCGGTGGCTCGATCCCGTTGTCGCGTGTCGCTGATATCAGTTTTGGCGCAGGGCCCACCTCGATTCAGCGCCGGAACCAAAATTTCCGTATCTTTATCGGGGCAGATTTTGCGCCGGGTATCGTATCGTCGGACGCAGACAAGAAAATCGACAATCTGCCGGTCATGAAAAACCTGCCGACCGGTGTTTCCCGCGCAGCCTTTGGCAGTCAGGAATGGGAAGCCGAAATGCAGCGCGACTTCCTGACGGCGCTGATCTCTGGAACTCTGCTGGTGTTCGCGGTCTTGGTGCTTTTGTATCAACGCTTCATGTCGCCGCTGGTTAACATGGGGTCGTTGTTGCTGGCTCCGCTGGGCGGGATGATCGCGCTTGCCATTGCGCAACAGCCGATTTCGATGCCGGTGTTCATCGGCGTGCTGATGCTGTTCGGTATCGTTGCTAAAAACTCCATCTTGTTGATCGATTTCGCTATCGAGGAAATGGCGCGCGGCGCATCAAAATTTGAAGCTATTATGGAGGCAGGACACAAGCGGGCTCAGCCAATCGTGATGACAACCGTCGCGATGACGGCAGGCATGGTGCCGACCGCAATATCGCTTTCCGGCGATGGTGCCTGGCGCGCACCGATGGGTACCGTTGTGATCGGTGGGTTGATCGTCTCAACGCTGTTGACGCTGTTGATTGTGCCTGCAGGCTTTAGCCTTGCATCCGGATTTGAAGCCCGTGTTGGCCCCTGGCTGCGGACACGCTTGCTGACCTATGATCCCGGCAAAAAGGAACGCGTGGTCAGACCGTCACTAGACGGCAGCAAAGCGGTGAAAGGCGACGATCTGGATGGTTTGCAACCAGCCGAATAGGCCATAATCGTGACCGATTTGCCCGTAGCCCGAAAATTGAGGACCGATTTTGCGGCGGGTCGATTTGGCTATCGCGCCGCACATTTTGGCCGGAACGAACCGCTGTTGCGGGCGGTCGGTTCGTCACAATCGGGCCCGCTAAAGATTGTCGATGCAACCGGTGGGCTTGGCCAAGACGGCTTTTTGCTGGCAACTTCGGGCGCGCAGGTGACGCTGATTGAACGGTCACCAATCATCTTTGCTGAGCTTGAACGAGCGTTGGAAATCGCACGGGCAAGCGATGATCTGGCCGAGATTGTGTCGCGCATAACGATTATACACGGCGATTCGCTTTTGCTTTTAGCATCGATGAAAGCGGATGTGTTCTATGTCGATCCCATGCATCCCGAACGCAAAAAATCCGCTTTAGTCAAAGAGCCGATGCGCCTGTTGCGGGATGTTGTGGGCGAAGACCTTGACCGAGGTGCGTTGATCCAGACCGCGCTTGACCATTCGCCGGGGCGGGTTGTTGTGAAATGGCCCACGAAAGCAGAGCTACCCGAGGGTATCGGGAAACCCAGCTATGAACTGCGCGCCAAAACGACTCGTTACTGCGTCTTTATTGGCTAGCCCAAATCAAGCATCTGTTTGGCTCCAAATGCCCCTCGATCAAAAATCGATCGCCAGACCTTTTAACTCCCAATCGCCGTACCGTACCGGGTCGGGCCGGTCGGGGTCGGGCGCGGGGCCGGGCTTGGCCGCTCCGGGTTTTGGCACGGGCGGACTTTTGGACAAATAGTCTGGTGCTTTTACATGTGCGGGTCGCTGGCCCATGATCTTTGTCCTTATTACGACACTGTTCTGATAGCTTTCCAATGTCGCGGCGTGAATGGCAAGATGGTTATACACCTGCGTTCGGCTTTCTTGCCTCTTTTACATTCCTTCACCGCGGCCTAAAGCGCAGCCATGAACACATTGCCCACAACCGCCACTGGCCTGCCGACTCGCAAAGCCACATTACGTATGCTCGATGCCGTTATGCGCACTGGCCAGTCGATGGACCAAGCGGTGCCGATGGCGAGCCGCGATCTGGAATCATCCGACCGCGCATTGGCGATCGCGATTGCACAAGAAGTGCTGCGTTGGACCCCCGATTTTGATTTGCTGATCGACAGCCAGACGCAGCTTCCCTTGGCTGATGATGCTAAGGCCCGGATGGTGTTGCGGATGGCGCTGGCGCAGATGTTGCGCCTTGGCACACCGCCGCATGCCGCTATTGCGACGGCGTTGCCACTGCTCGATAAAGGGCCGAGACGGTTGGTCCACGGTGTACTGGGGTCGTTGTGGCGGCTTCAACCGACGTTGCCAAGCGCGCCTACATTGCTATCCGAACCGGCGATCCGCTGGACCAAGGCTTGGGGCGCAGAAATGGTCGAGAATGCCCGCACCGCGCTTGCCGAACCACCGATGCTCGATTTGGCTTTAAAGGTGCATGCCGATACGGCGGATTGGGCGGAAAAACTGGGCGGTGTCAGCCTTGCCCCCGGCCATGTCCGTCTGCCGCGCGGCAGTGCGATTGAAACGCTTGAAGGCTATGCCGACGGCGCTTGGTGGGTGCAGGATCTGGCATCGACTTTGCCGGTGCGCAGCATGGGCGCAGGCAAGGGCCGGACCGTACTTGATCTGTGCGCAGCGCCTGGCGGAAAGACTATGCAATTGGCGGCGGCCGGTTGGACGGTAACTGCGCTTGATCTGTCGAAAAAGCGGATGGATGTGCTCGACAGCAATTTGGAACGCACTGGCCTAAGCGCTAAGACCGTTATCGCTGACATCCGCAAATGGGAGAGCGCTGTGCAATTTGACGCTGTGTTGCTCGATGCACCGTGCAGCGCGACCGGCACATTCCGCCGCCACCCGGATGTTCTGCACCGGATTGGCGAACGGCAGATAGCGGAGCTGGTCGAGTTGCAAACATCGTTGCTCGATCATGCGGTGCAGTGGGTAAAACCCGGCGGGACTTTATGCTATGCCTCCTGCTCACTTGAGCCAGCGGAGGGTGAAGGCCAAGCCGAGGCATTTTTGGCGCGCCATGCCGATTTCCGTGCAGCCACAATCGCACCCGATTATGTGCCCGTTGGCCTGACTGCGCCGAACGGGCAGATACGCTCGATCCCCGGATTGCTTGCGGACCATGGCAGCTTAGATGGGTTCTTTACCGCGCTTTTTGATCGCCAAGCCCAAGTGATGCTATGACACCGCCGACGCTGACCACGGACCGGCTAATCATCACGCCGATGACGATGGAGCACTGGGAGGCCTATGCCGCTGCATGGGCTGATCCGAGGATGACCGAATTTATCGGCGGCACACCGCGCACCCGCACTGAAAGCTGGGGCAAGTTTTTGGCGGCATCGGCGCTGTGGAACTATATGGGCTATGGCTATTGGAGTTTTTTGGACCGTGAAACCGGGGGGTTTGTGGGCAATGGAGGCCTTAGCTGGTTCGAACGCGGTATCGCCGGTTTAAAAGGCGTGCCCGAGGCAGGCTGGGCCTTTGTGCCCGCGGCATGGGGCAAAGGCCTCGCAACCGAGGCGCTATTCGCGGTGCTGGCCTGGGCCGATGCAGAGCTAAGCGCACCGGAAATCCGCTGTATTATAGACGAAGATAATCAGGCGTCAAAACGCGTCGCGGCAAAATTGGGCTTTCATTATGTGCAGACAAGCGACGAGGCGATAGGACGTATCACGCTTTATGCACGCAAACGTGGTGGATAAAGTCGCGCAATAGCCGCGCTTGGCTTGCCCCGACAGGCATCTGTGGCTAAGCGCCGTTCATGTCTGCACCTATCCGCATAGCGCCCTCGATCCTCTCCGCCGATTTCGCACGTTTGGGCGAAGAAGTGCGCGCGATTGACGCTGCAGGCTGCGACTGGATCCATGTTGACGTGATGGACGGGCATTTTGTCCCGAACATCACCATCGGCCCGGCTGTCGTAAAGGCGCTGCGTCCGCACAGCGCAAAGCCGTTTGACGTCCATCTGATGATCGCGCCGGTTGATCAGTTTGTGCAGGATTTTGCCGATGCAGGCGCCGATATCATCTCGTTCCATCCAGAGGCTGGCCCGCATCCGCACCGCACGGTTCAGCTGATAAAGTCGCTCGGCAAACAGGCCGGGATTGTTCTGAACCCGCATACGCCTGCAAAAATGCTCGACTATTTGATCGAGGATATCGATCTGGTGCTGATTATGAGCGTCAACCCTGGCTTTGGCGGGCAAAGTTTCATTACCAGCCAATTGCGCAAGATTGAGGCGGTTCGCACAATGATCGACAAAACTGGCCGTGATATCCGGCTGGAAGTTGACGGCGGTATCACCGCCGAGACTGCGCCGCTCGCGATTGCAGCGGGGGCCGATACGCTGGTTGCAGGCACCGCAACCTTTAAAGGCGGACCCGCCGCCTATGCTGCTAACATTGCCGCCCTTCGGGGATAGGCTCTACAGGCGATGAGCGATGCGCAAACTCAAGACAGTGCAGACACTGGCTCGTCTTTGGCTCTGCTTCCTACAAGCGGCCTGCAAGGCTTAATCGCCAAGGCATCCTTGATGCTTTACCAGCTTAGTTGGCGGACGCCGCTGCACGCGATGCGCATTTCGGGTAAGCTGCCGCTGAAATTGCTCGCTGCACCCAAAGACCCGCTGGCAGGCGATGAAGCGCGCGGCAAAGCCATACGCATGGATCGTTTCCATATGATGGGGCTAAATTTCAGCACTGTTGATGGCAATTTTGCCGAACCTGTGCTGCCACCGGCATTTCTGGATTACATTCACCGGTTTGACTGGCTGCGTGATTTGGGTGCAGCGGCGAACCGCGCCGATGGTGCCGCTGTCGCAGCGGCCATCGCCGACAAATGGCTTAGCGCACATGCAGACAAACCCCGCAAACCGGCATGGGATATCGCCAATAGCAGCTGGCGTTTCATCAACATGGCGGCGTGGTCGCCGTATTTGTTGTCGTCCGATGATCTGATTTACCGGTCAAAAATCCTCAACCATTTTGCCCGTACAGCGCGGCATCTGGAACAATCCGCCATCCGCGCAACGCAGCCTTGGGACCGTGTTTCTGGATGGGTCGGTGTGATCGCCGCTGGACTGTTGTTGCCAGAGGGTAAGGTGCGAATCGCGATGGGCGAGCATGGGCTTGAGGCAGCACTGCGCGATCTGGTTTTTACCGATGGCGGCGTCATCACCCGTGCGCCGTTGCAACTAATAGAACTGGTCTCTTTGCTGTCGATGTTGCGGCAATGCTATTTGGCCCGCGCCGAGACCGTTCCGGGTTTCATCACGGAAACTTTGCAGCGCAATGTTCCGGCGTTGCTCGGGCTCAGCCATGCCGATGGCGGCTTGGGCGCGTGGCAGGGTTCGGGCCATATCGGCGCAGCGCGGATCGAGACCTTAATCGAAGCAAGCGGCGTGCGTGCCCGTCCGCTGCGGCAAGCGCTCGATTGGGGCTATCAACGCGTCGCTGCCGGGGCGGCTGTGCTGCTGGTCGATGCCGGGCCGCCGCCGCATGCCAAACAGGCGCTAACGGGCTGTGCTTCGACTTTGGCGCTTGAATTTGGTTTTGGGCGGCAGCGCATATTCATCAATTGCGGCGGCGCGTCGCTGGCCGGGGCCCATATCCCGGCACCGCTGGCACGGGGACTGCGCACCACCGCGGCACATTCAACATTGTGTTTGGATGATACCAACTCGACGGCGTTGCTGGCCGGTGGTCAGCTGGGGCGGGGTGTGGTTGAGGTTGGAATGGAACGGCGCGACATCGAAAATGCAACGCGGATAGTGACCAGCCATGATGGCTATGCCCGCGCTTATGGCTTTATCCATAGCCGCCTATTGATCCTGCGTTCAGACGGTATGGAGTTGCGCGGCGAAGACACGCTGTTGCCGCATGACCGGTACAAGGTGAAAGAGGAAGCGTCGGCGCACCTTCGGTTTCATCTGGGCCCTGATATAGAATTGTTGCTCGCTGAGGATGGGCGCAGCGTTGTTATGCGGATGGACGATGGCAGCAATTGGAGCTTTGCCGTTACAGCCAGTACGATCATCGTTGAAGACAGCATCTGGGTGGACGAAAAAGGCCGCCCCAACCCCACACGCCAGTTAGTTATCGAAATGCAGGCCCCCAAAGGTGGGCTTAGCATTGGCTGGCAATTGCGATTTATTGGATAGGATATCGGGACATGACAGACGTCATCATCAAACGCGCACTGCTTTCGGTGTCGGACAAAAACGGTTTGGTCGAACTGGGGCATTTGCTAGCAAAGCGGAATGTGGAGCTTGTCTCGACCGGCGGCACAGCCAAGACATTGCGCGATGCCGGGCTAAAGGTAATGGACATAAGCGAGCTGACCGGCTTTCCCGAAATGATGGACGGGCGCGTGAAGACGCTGCACCCCAAAGTGCATGGCGGACTGCTAGCGGTGCGCGACAATGCCGAGCATTTGGCATCGATGAAGGAGCACGGGATCGGCGCCATCGATCTGGTGATCGTCAACCTATATCCTTTTGCGCAGACTGTGGCCAAGGGCTCTGAACGCGACGAGATTATCGAGAATATCGACATTGGCGGTCCGTCGATGGTGCGCAGTGCGGCAAAAAATCACGCGTTTGTTACCATCGTCACCGATCCTGCGGATTACGATGCGTTAGTCGCAGAGCTAGAGGAATCGAACGGCGCTACCAGCCTTGATTTCCGCCGCAAATGCGCGGCAAAGGCGTATTCGGCAACCGCGGCCTATGACAGTATGATCAGCCAATGGTTCGCTTTTGCCGATCAGGGGCAATTGTTCCCTGATATGTTGGCGGTAAACGGTGCGGTGTCAGCAGAGCTGCGGTACGGCGAAAATCCGCACCAGCGGGCGGCGTTGTATTTGCCCATCGGTCCACATGGTTCGGGCATTGCGCAAGCCGAACAGATTCAGGGCAAGGAACTGTCCTATAATAATTACAACGACGCTGATGCGGCACTCGAACTGGTCAGCGAGTTTCGCGATGGTCCGCCGACTGTGGTGATTGTAAAGCATGCCAACCCGTGCGGTGTTGCCAGCGGAGAGACGCTAATCGATGCGTACCGCAAAGCGTTGGAGTGCGACAGCGTGTCTGCCTTTGGCGGCATCGTGGCGGTCAACCGGCCATTGGATGGTGCAACAGCCGAAGCGATCACCGAGATTTTTACCGAGGTAGTGGCCGCGCCCGATGCCGATGATGCAGCCAAAGCGGTGTTTGCCAAGAAGAAGAACTTGCGTCTGTTGCTGACCGGCAGTCTGCCCGATCCAAAGCGCGGTGGTTTGCAGGTAAAGCCGATCACTGGCGGGTTGTTGGTGCAATCACGCGACAATGGATTTGTGCCCGATAGCGAATTTATGATTGTCACCAAACGTGCGCCGACCACCCAGGAGCTGCGTGATTGCCGCTTTGCCTGGACCGTGGCGAAACATGTGAAATCGAACGCGATTGTCTATGCCAAGGACGGCGCGACAGCGGGCATTGGCGCAGGCCAAATGAACCGCCGCGACAGCGCGCGCATTGCCGCGATTAAGGCCCAAGAGGCCGCTGAAACTTACGGTTGGGCGGCATCGCGCACTGTTGGTTCAGCGGTAGCCTCGGACGCCTTCTTTCCGTTTGCCGATGGCCTGCTGGCGGCGGCCGAAGCCGGAGCCACTGCGGTTATCCAGCCGGGCGGATCGATGCGCGACGATGAAGTCATCGCCGCAGCGGACGAAGCAGGTCTGGCGATGGTGTTTACCGGGATGCGCCATTTCCGGCATTGAGCATGGGCCTCTGTCCGAATCCCGAATGCATCACTGCTAGGTTGAAAGAATTGTAAAAGAGGCAAGAGAACGGGAGGGGCAGCGCACGTGCAAACCCCTCTCTCCCTCATGCCTCTTTTACATTATTTTTGACGGTTGCAGTCCCGTAACCACGATTGAGTGGTGAAGTGTGGTGCGCAAAATTAACGCGCGCGTTTCACAGTGTCTTTGAACTTGCCAACGCCTGCGGGCTTTGGGCCGTAATTGCGTGGGCGCCCCTCGTTTCCGGCGCCGTCGGTTCTGGGTTTGCCGCTAGCAACCGATGGGCCGCCGCGTTTATGGCCAGCGCTTGGTTGACCGCCACGGTTTTCACCGCCCCGATATTCGCCACTGCGACCTTCATAGCCACCACGGTTTTCACCGCCGCGATTATCGCTACGCTGTTGGTCACGGCGGGGTTCGCCGCCTCGGTTATCTTGGCCACGTCCGTCTTGACGGCGCGCATCTTGCGGAGCGCCATCGCGTGGACCGCGGTTGGAGACGGGGATTTCGTCACGGCCATAGCCATCACGGCTCATCAACGGGCTGCCAAAGGCTGGGCGCGGTGTGCGACCAGAACCACCACTGCGACCATTGTTGCCGCGACCGCCTTGTTGGCCACCGGGGCGCGCGCCAAAGCGACCCCCACGATCGGGTTCGCCGCGTGGCGGAGCAACCGGTTTTGGCATTTCCGACACCATCTGGCGGAAACCTTCGGGCAGGCCGATTTGGTTCAGCTTGATTTTGGTCAGCCGTTCGATGTCTTTCAAATAGCCACGCTCGTCATCCGCAACAAAGCTGATCGCAATGCCGTCGGCGCCGGCACGCGCGGTGCGGCCGATGCGGTGGACATATTGGTCGGGAACATTGGGCAGTTCGTAATTGAACACATGGCTGACACCAGGGACGTCGATGCCACGTGCGGCAATATCGGTCGCCACAAGAATGCGGATTTGGCCAGCGCGGAAACCTTGCAAGGCTGCTGTGCGCTGCCCTTGCGATTTGTTGCCGTGGATGGCGGCGGCTTTGATGCCCGCACCCGCCAAATGGCGGACAACGCGGTCAGCGCCGTGCTTAGTGCGTGTGAACACAAGAGCGCGTTCAACGGCTTCGTCTTTCAGGCGAAAGTTAAGCAACGCCTGCTTTTCGCCTTGGTTGACGAAGGTCACATGCTGTTCAACACGCTCCGCAGTCGTAGCCGCAGGCGCGACCGACACGCGGACGGGATTGTTCAGGAAACGGTTGCCCAGCTCGGAAATGGCTTTGGGCATGGTCGCCGAAAAGAACAGGCTCTGGCGCTGTTTTGGCAACATTAAGTCGATGCGCTTCAAAGCGTGGATGAAGCCAAGGTCCATCATCTGGTCGGCTTCATCAAGGACGAAGATTTCGACGTCTTTCAACGACAATGCGCGCTGTTCGATCAGGTCGAGCAAGCGGCCCGGCGTCGCAACAAGGATATCGACACCAGCCTGAAGTTTCTTTTTCTGCGAGAAAATTGGCATCCCGCCGAAAACGCACTGGACGGTCAGACCGAGGTATTTGCCATAATCGCGGAACTTGTCAGCGATTTGTGCGGCAAGCTCGCGCGTTGGCGAAAGCACCAGCATCCGGCAGCTATAGGCTTTGCGCGGTTTGATGTCGGTGGCGAAACGGTGCAGTGAAGGCAGCGCAAAGGCCGCGGTCTTGCCGGTGCCGGTTTGCGCAATGCCGCACAGATCGCGGCCTTGCAGCAACGACGGGATCGACTGCATCTGGATGGGGGTAGGGGTATCATATCCCGATTCGGCAAGCGCCTTCAGGATCGGCTGGGCAAGGCCCAGTTCTTCAAAAAATGACATAAATAACTTTCAATTATATGCAAAGCACACCCAGAATCGCGGTCCTTTGTTCAGGACGGCGCGGGCGCGCAAGCGGGTGTACAGAGCCAGCGTCTGCTGGTCCGTTGGACGCAACCCCGCGTGAATTGGGAAGCCTCTTGGCTCACGCATCTCGTTCGTTTGGCGGAGGTTCTAAAAAACCTCTCACGCTGCCAAATCTGCGGCGGTGATGTCCGCTCGCCTTATGCGCTAATGGATCATATGGCTGCGAAACGCCTAAAAAGCAAGGAAATACCGCAATGCAGCAATAATCTGTGGTGAACACCCAGATTAGGGCGCGCGGTAACCAATCATTAACCAAAATCCTTCAGAGATTTTCCCATAGCAATTTTCGCTGGAGGAAAAGCGACAATGACCGGTCAAAATCAGGGTTTGGTGGACGTAGTAATCATTGGCGCGGGGCCTGCCGGGCTGACCGCCGCCTATTTGCTGACCAAAAAGGGTTACAGCGTTTCGATCATCGAAAAGGACGAACGCTATGTCGGCGGGATCAGCCGCACTGTAGAAGTTGACGGCTATCGCTTTGACATTGGCGGCCACCGGTTTTTCTCAAAATCCAAAGAAGTCGTCGATCTGTGGAATGAAATTCTACCAGACGATTTTATCCAGCGCCCGCGGATGAGCCGCATCTATTATGAAGGCAAATTTTACAGCTATCCGCTGCGTGCGTTTGAGGCTTTGTTTAATCTGGGCATCATGCGTTCGACCTGGTGCATGGCAAGCTATTTGAAAGCGAAAGCCTTTCCGAATACGAAAGTGCGCAGCTTTGAGGATTGGACCGTCAACCAATTCGGCCACAAACTCTATTCGATCTTTTTCAAAACCTATACCGAGAAGGTCTGGGGAATGCCCTGCGACGAGATGTCGGCAGATTGGGCGGCGCAGCGGATCAAAGGACTTTCGCTTGGCGCAGCGGTGATTGATGGCCTTAAGCGCTCGCTTGGCCTCAACAAGAAACCCAATGATGGCATGGAAACCAAAACGCTGCTTGAAACATTCCGCTATCCGCGCCTTGGCCCCGGTATGATGTGGGAAGCAGCGCGCGATGCGGTTGTCGCTAAGGGCAACACTGTGTTGATGGGGCATAGCTTTAAACAATTGGCCCAGGATGCGAACGGCAACTGGCGTCTGTCCGCGACCAAAGCCGATGGCAGCGAAGCGGTGATACAAGCGAAACACGTAATCAGTTCGGCACCCATGCGCGAACTGTCGGCGCGGATTCATCCATTGCCCGCAACAACGTTGCAGGCGTCAAATCTGAAATACCGGGATTATCTGACCGTTGTTTTGATGATCAAATCTGATGATCTGTTCCCCGATAATTGGATCTATATTCATGACAGCAAAGTGCAGGTTGGCCGCGTTCAAAACTATCGCAGCTGGTCTCCCGAAATGGTCCCCGACCCTTCGATCGCTTGTGTTGGCCTTGAGTATTTTTGCTTTGAAAATGATGGCCTTTGGTCATCGAGTGATGAAGACTTGGTCGAGTTGGGAAAAACAGAAATGGGCATCCTGGGCCTCTGCAAACCAGAGGACGTTGTGCGCGGAGTAGTTGTCCGTCAGGAAAAAGCGTATCCGGTTTACGACGAGACCTATGCTGCGAACGTTGAGGCGATGCGCAGCGAATTGGAAGACAAATATCCAACTTTGCACATGGTCGGCCGCAATGGCATGCACCGCTATAACAATCAGGATCACGCAATGATGACTGCGATGCTGACCGTCGAAAATATCGATGCAGGCGCGCGTGTTTATAATATCTGGAACGTCAACGAAGATGCCGAATACCATGAAAGCGGCGATGAGGGCGACGAGAAGTTGATTGCTGCCAAGGTGCAAGTCAATGCCGATCAGGCAGCGGCTTTGACCAGCGAGCGCGACGTTCCGACCCGCATCGAAAAGCCCGAAACCGATGACCAGCGCAAAGCAGCCTGATCGCCGCGACAGCGAACGCCGGTCAGGCGCGCGTCGTGCCAATGACGCGCAGACGGATGTTCCTGAATCGGTGTTCGATGTTCGCGGCTGGTTCGCTTTTTTCCGCCAACTGACGTTCATCCGCTATGGTGTTGTCAGCGTTGGCGCGCTCGCTGTCGATATGGGCATTTTTTTGGCGCTGCTGCAAAGCGGCATGATTAGCGCGCTGGCGGCAGCAACGGGCTATGCAGCGGGTATATTCGCGCACTGGATGCTATCGAGCCGCAAGGTTTTTCAAGACCGGGTTTCGCAGCGCGGCACCCGCGAACGCACGCAGCAAAAGGCAATGTTTGTCGTTTCTGCGCTGCTTGGTCTTGTGCTGACGATGGCCGTGGTTGGCGCTGGCGAGTTTATCGGCATCGATCCGCGCATTGCCAAAGTCTTTGCAATCATCCTATCGTTCACTTTGACCTATTTGCTGCGCAATGTGGTCGTTTTCAGTGTGGGGCAGAGCCAGTAAGGCATGACGAATTTCGCGGAACGGCATTACCGGAGCCTGATCACGGCGATCTGGCTGATCACGTCTGTATTGCTCGTTTTTGTCGCACGCGATTCAATCACTAACTGGAAAATGGGCGATCCCGATGACCAGCTACGTTTGGTGCAGGTTCGCGACTGGCTGTCCGGGCAGAATTGGTCGGATATCACCCAATACCGGATGAATGCGCCAGACGGTGGGCCGATGCATTGGTCGCGGTTGGTGGATATTCCCATTGCCGCCACGATACTGCTTTTGCGGCCTTTGCTGGGTCAATTGGTGGCGGAGCATGCGGCGGCTGTTGCAGTGCCGCTGATGACCTACGGCATCGTCCTGGGTTTTTATTCAGCGGCAGTGCGGCGGCTCTGGGGCGCTTTTCCGGCAGTGGTCGCGGCGGCTGCATTCTTCCTGATTCTGCCGGTGATTGTGCAATTGGCACCCATGCGGATTGACCATCATGGTTGGCAACTGGCGCTGTTTTGCGTGGGGCTGTGGACGCTGTTCGATCCGCGGCAGTCACTAAAATCTGCAGCTCTGTTGGGCGTTGCTATGGCGTTATGGCTCGAGATCTCGGTTGAAGGCCTACCGTTTGCTGTGATTTTGCTGGCTATATTGGCGGCGCGCTGGCTGTTTCCATCGTGGCGCGTCAAGGGACAAGAGGTAGGGGCTACAGATGGCGGCAATCAGCTTTTGACCGCGGTTCTGTCCTTCACCGCCAGTTTGCTGGCATTGTTTGCGATCACAGAAAACGGGCCGAAAGCCGATAATTTTTGTGACGGACTGTCGCCGTTTCACCTCGCATCGGCGTGTGCAGTTGTGGCTGTTTTGGCGGCGGGAATGGCTTTGCTTTACGGACGTATTCTCAAACCTGTTATCTGGATCAAAATCGGCATTTGCGCCGCATCCGCTTTGGCAGGGGCGGCGACAGTGTTGTCCATCGCGCCGCAGTGTACAGGCGATGCGTTTGCGACGCTCGACCCGCTGGTCCGGACCTATTGGTATGACAGAGGCATCGAAGGCTTGCCGATCTGGAAACTGTCTCTTGCACTGGTTGCCCAGCCTTTGGCGGTAATTGCGGCCGGTGCGGCCAGTTTCATCTGGCTTTGGCGCGGTGATCGGACGCAGCCTGTGCCGCTGAAAATCACTTTGGCCCTAGTGTTCATCGGCTGTGCGTTGGTGGGTAGTATGGTTAGCCGCACAATTGTGTATGCTTTGGTGGTGGCGGCGATGACGCTTACACCTCTGGCGCTCGTTTTGTTTAGAAAAGCTGAAACCAGCCAGGCTTTAGTGCCACGGCTAGGCTGGCGGCTGCTGGGTATTGGTTTGCTGATGCCCGCAATCATGGGGCAGAATCTGCTGGCGTTGGCTCCTAAAAATGCGCCGCAAACGACCAATGCAGCGCAGCAGAAGCACACCGAATTTCTGAACGCGGCTCGGCAATGCCAATCAGCCGCCGCGTCACGTATGCTCAACAGGTTGCCGGTAGCGCATATCATGGCTCCGCTCGATACCAGCCCGTCGATTCTGGTATTTACGCCGCACTCTGTTGTTGCCACCGGTCATCACCGTAATGAAGCGGCAATGGCCGATGTCATCCGCACTTTCACGGGCAGTGCGGATCAGGCGGCGGCGATCCTGAAAAAGCGGAGCATTGATTATGTTCTTACCTGCGATGGCAGTTTTGAACTTGATCAGTATGCAAAGCGAAAGCCATCGGGTTTTGCCGCGCAGCTTTTTGATGGAAAGCTGCCGCATTGGTTAATCCAGCACCCCGATATTGGACCGTTCCACCTCTATAAGGTCGACTGGAGCACGCCATGATCGTGCGACTGCATCGGCAATGGCCGGTTTTGCTGCTTTGGCTGTTGGCTTCGGCGTTATTGGTCTGGTTCAGCTGGGATACGGTCTTGACCCGTGCCGGTTGGGATCCCGACGACCAGCTGCGGTTGGTCCAACTCCGCGATTTTCTGGGCGGGCAAAGCTGGTTCGATACAACGCAGTACCGGTTGAACCCGCCCGATGGTGCGCCGATGCACTGGTCGCGGCTGGTGGAGCTGCCATTGGCGGCTATCGTGCTTTTGCTGACGCCGTTGCTTGGTTCTGCTGGCGCGGAAATGGCGGCTGGCATTGCTGTGCCTTTGCTATGCCTTGGCGGGATCACCTATCTGCTTGCCGGAATTGCCGAGACAATCGGTGGGCGCGGAGCCGGGATTGCGGCGGCAATAGTGACGTTGGTGTCACCCGGTCTGCTTTTGCAGCTGCAACCTATGCGGATCGATCATCATGGGTGGCAGATATTCTGCGCTGTTCTGGCCTTGGCGACGTTGTTCTGGACCGATAAGCGCAAGGCCGGGCTTGTTATGGGTGCAGCGCTTTCCGTTTGGCTGCACATATCGTTAGAGGGCGCTCCGATGACCGCGGCCTTTTTCCTGATTTTGGGCTGGCGCTGGGTTGTCGAACGCGGCGAAGGGGTGCGGCTGTTCTGGACATTATGCGGCTTTGTGATGCTTTCGCTGGCGCTGTTTTTTGGAACACAGGCCAATGGCTTCGCGGCGCAGCAATATTGCGACACAATTTCGCCGGCCCATATTTGGGCAATTCTGGCGGCCGCCGTTTTGATATTGCCGGCAATTCTTGCAAAACCGAGCCAACGCTGGCTGCGCATCGGCGCTGTGGCTCTTGCCGGGTTCGCAGCAATCGGGGTGTTATTCTGGCTCGCCCCCGCTTGCACGCAAGGGGCCTTTGGCGATCTTGATCCTGTGGTGCGCACGTTTTGGTATGCCAATGTTACAGAAGGCCTGCCGGTCTGGCATCAAGACCCTTTGGTCGTGCTCACATTGCTGCCGCCGCTGGCTGTTGCATCGGTAAGTTTGTGCATGGCTTTTCGATTTGGCGATGCGGCGCATCGCCAGATGCTGTTCCAACTTGGATTTTTCCTGGTGTATGCCAGCATCTTGTCCTTGCTGGTTTTCCGAACAGTTTCGGTTGCGACGGCCTTTACCGTTGTTCCTACAGCATTGTGCCTTGCCGCGACGGCTCGCCGTTACCGTGTTGAACCTGCGTTCCTACGCCGTATGGGGCTGGTCGGTATCGGGCTGATCCTTTTGATCCCTGGCCAAATCGTGACCAGCATGGTGCCGGCTGCCGGCAGCTCCAGCCGTGCTGTTGCCAATGGTGAAGTCGCGCGCAAAACGGCACAGGAAAAATGCGAGTCACTTTCCTCTCTTCAAGCGCTTTCGCGTTTGCCGATTGGCAATATCGTCGCGCCATTTGACCTGGGACCCGCAATACTGCTGACCACAAAGCACAAGGTTTTGGCCTCAAGCCACCACCGCAACCGGCAAGGAATGCGCGACCAGATAGACATCTTGCGCCTTTCGCCCGATCTGGCGCGCCCGATTATGATGCGGCATAACATCCGCTATCTGGTCGCGTGTCCCGGCGAAGCAGAGCTGAACAATTATAGCCGGAAAACTCCGGCAGGATTATGGGCTCAGATCGAAAAAGGACGCACACCCGATTGGCTGGACTATCAGGGGACGATAGGAAACGGCCTGCAGGTCTGGCGCGTGCGCTAAAGATGCATGAAGTCGCGGTCAAAACTTTTGAGGCTCGCACCGCCATCGACAAACAAGATCTGTCCGGTCACATCGCGGGCCTTGGCCAGATAGAGCACAGCCTCGGCAACATTGGCAGGATCGGGTAAGCGGCCCAGCGGCATTTCGGATGCCAGTCGCGTCATTTGCGCGTCGTCATAATCATCGGTTGGGATTACCAGCCCGGGGGCAACGCCATTAACGCGCGCGCGGGTGCCAAAGGCCATCGCCAAAGTGCGCACCGATGCCGCCAGCGCCTGTTTCGACACAGTATAGCTTAGCTGGTCACCGTTGGGATTCTGGATGCGCTGATCGACAATATGGACAATTGCGGGGTGCTGGTCTTTGCCCGCTGCTGCGACGAGCGCGTTGGAGAGCAACAACGGCGAGAACAGGTTCAGCTGAAAATGCGCAGCCAGGCTGGCGTTGTCCATTTCCTGCCAGTTATCTTGTCCAAACATTGCGGCGTTGTTGACCAACAGGTCGGGCGCACGACCGAAATGATCGCAGACTGATCGAATCAACACCGCTGCCTTGGTCGGGTCAGACAAATCAGCGGGAAAGTGCAGCCATTGGGCGCCGGAAGACTCCAAGGTCTGCGCCAAAATGGGCTCGGGCTGTCCATCGCCATGGCTGCTTAGCGCCAGATCATAGCCCGCCTCTGCCAGCCGTGCCGCGATGATCGCGCCCAACCGGCGCATGCCGCCTGTGACAAGGGCTAGCGGACGGCTCACTTGCGATACCGCGTCATCGTGATACCGATGGATTCGCCATCCTCGGCAATCGCCAGCTTGATGATTTTGACCGTCACCGAATGGAACCGCGGATCAGACGCGAACAGCCGGTCGATGATAAAATCGCCAAGCGCCTCGATCAAAGTAAAGTGCACACCTTCGGGAAATTCGGTCGCCGCCGCTTTAATCTCCATATAGTTTTTGGAGGCTGACAGCGGCGTATCGGGCGCATAATGCGCCGCGATATCGAGGTCAGCATTGACCGAAATATGCAACGGCTGCGGCAGATGCGTTTCCTGGCTATAAATGCCGGTCAGAACATTGACGTGCAGGTCGTGAACTTCAAGAGTGAGTAAATCGTTCATTGTAATCCTAGTTTGACCAACGCGCGAAAATCGCGGTTGGTAATAAATGGCCGCGCGCCTGTTCGCGCACAGCGAGTTCGCCGAATTCGATTTTGCCCGGCAGGTCGCTAAAATGCGTGGCGAGCAAATTGCCCAATGCCATTGCCGACATCCGCACAGCGTAAACTGTTAGGAAAAGGAACCGCGAATTTTCGTCGAGCAATTTCCGGCAATTGGCGATCAGTTCGGGCAGGTCTTCCTCCAGACGCCAGACTTCGCCATCGGGACCGCGACCATATTTGGGCGGATCAAGCAAGATACCATCATATCGCCGTTCGCGACGCACTTCACGCGCAACAAACTTGGCGGCGTCTTCGACGATCCAGCGAATCGGTCGGTCCGCCATGCCAGATAAAGCCGCATTCTCCCGCGCCTGCGCTACGGATTTTTTGGAGGCATCGACATGCACCATCTGTGCGTCAGCGGCAGACAAAGCGAGTGTGCCAACGCCGGTGTAGCCAAAAAGGTTAAGGCAGGTTTTTTGATCGCCTCTCGGCGATAGGGCAGCACCAGCCCTCTCCCCCACCCGGCCACCCATCAGGATACCGTCGGGGTGGTCGGGTGGGGGAGAGGGCTGGTGCGGTTCTTCCAACAAAAAACGCATCCAGCGCCAGACAGGGTCCATGTCAGGAAAGAAACCCAGATGGCGGAACGGGGTGCATTGCGCGGTGAAAGTCACCTCTTCCCAGTGCAGCGGCCAGCCCGTATTCGCTGCCTGATTCTCATAATACCAACGCCCGCCGCCGTCTTCGTCTGACCCCGGCACAAACTCGGCGTCTGCTTTCCAATCATCGGTCGCAGGGGCCCACATCGCTTGCAATTCGGGACGGATAAAGCGGTAAGGGCCATAGGATTCCAGCTTACGGCCATTGCCGCTGTCTAGCAGCGTATAGTCCTCGCGCGGCTCGCTAACCAGCGTCTGGAATTCAGGAACGAGCGGCATGGCCCAACACATGATCGCGCACTGCGCTATAATCGCCGGGAAGAACGATAAAGCGTTCCTCACGGTCAAACAGATTGCCGACACGGGCGGGGAGCGGTGGCCGGATGCCGGTTGCGCGTTCGACGGCTTCGCGGAATTTTGCCGGATGCGCCGTCGCCAACGTCACCACCGGAATCTCGGCAGGCAGTCCCGATGCGCGTGCGGCATGCAAAGCGATGGCTGTATGCGGATCGATAATATGTCCGGTATGGTCGTGCGCCCAGCGCATCGCATTGGTCATTTCATCGGCGTCGGTCCGCGCGCTGGCAAACAAGGCCGCTTTGCGCCGCATATCAGACGACAGCACCATCTTGCCCATTTGTTCAAACCATTTCATCCGCGCCCCGGTGGTGGAACCATCGCGGCCTTCAAGGTCGAACAGCAGCCGTTCAAAATTGCTCGACACCTGAATGTCCATCGATGGCGCGGCAGTCGGCGTAACGGTGCTGACCGAATAATCGCCTTTGGACAATGCACGGTGCAGGATGTCGTTGACGTTGGTCGCAACGATCAACTGCGCGATCGGCAGGCCCATTTGCGCCGCGACATAGCCTGCAAAAACATCGCCGAAATTGCCGGTAGGAACGGAGAACGCGACCGGCCGTTCGGGCGCACCAAGACGCAACGCTGCCCAGAAATAATAGACCACCTGCGCCATTAACCGCGCCCAGTTGATCGAATTGACCGCGGACAGTGTAATCGAACCGGTCACTTCCGAGTCGCCAAACATCCGTTTGACCATCGCTTGCGCATCGTCAAAACTGCCTTTGATTGCGATGTTGTGGACATTGGGCGCAAGCACCGTTGTCATCTGACGACGCTGTACATCCGAAATGCGTCCCTCGGGATGGAGCATGAAAATCTCCACCTGCTCGCGGCCCGCAACAGCGTGGATCGCGGCGGAACCGGTATCGCCAGAGGTTGCGCCAACGATCGTCAGCGCCGTGTCGGTGCCGGTCAGAAAGCGTTCGAACAACTGCCCCAGCAATTGCAGCGCGACGTCTTTGAACGCGAGGGTCGGGCCGTGGAATAGTTCCAACAACCAGTGCTGGCCATCAAGCTGCACCAACGGTGTCACAGCGTCATGCGAAAAACTGCCATAAGCGGCTGCGCACAATTCCCGCAGTTCGTCTTCGCTTAGCGAGCCCTTTGTGAAAGGCGCCATTACGCGCGCGGCGAGATCGACATACGACAGATGCCGCATCGCTGCGATCTCTGCGCCGGAAAACTCCGGCCACACGCACGGCACATACAGCCCGCCATCGCTGGCAAGCCCCGCCAGCGTAACCCCCCGAAAATCGAGGTTGGACGCGTTTCCTCTGGTGCTTTGATACTGCATGTTGCCGCAGCCGTTAGCGGTGTAGGACGGATGGCGCAAGCATTGGGCTATCGCACTTTATATAGGGATACTGGCGGGTGGCGGTAACGCAGCTTTTTCCAGATGCCGGCGGGGATGATTGCCGACAGGCGCAATGCTTCGATCAAATTTGTAATCAATGGCGGACGTGGCTCTAGGGTGCTCAGGCATTCCCATTCCGGCTTTGGTTGGAAAGCAGGAATTTGATTTTCTGGCATCATAAAATTGGCGCTCTCGGCCCATTTGGGATTGTATAAATAAAGCGTTCCAGGTTTTGGCGCTTCGCTCAACACACGCGGCTGTGCCTTTTCCCAGCGCAGCAGCATATCGGCGCGATAGCGGGTCATCGGGTCGGTGTAGATGATGTCTTTGGGTCTGTCCTCGGCCAGTTTCGCCAGCACATGTTCGCCGAACAGCGAATCCTTATTCTCGACATAGATGCCGAGCATGTTGGTTCCCAGCAAGAACAATGTGACTAACAAAACTGCCCAGCGCCTAATTCCCCGTTGCCACAACCCTGCCAGCGCAAGCCCGGTCAAGATGCAGGCCGATGCGCACGTGATCATGAAATAACGCGGGTTCAGCGGCAACAGTTTCTGCGCCGCCCCTGCGGTGACAAACCAGACCAATCCCAAAGTCGCAACGATTCGCGCAAAGCGTTGCAATTTTGGTTCAATACTCCGGCTAAAACACAACCAGCCACCCAAGGGGATGGCGACAAAAAACAACGCCATAAATTCCTGATTGGCGAGCAAAACCAGCAACGGGTCGATCAGCGGATGGACAATCACATTGCCCGCCAGATCAACGCTGCGGTCAATCGTACTGTCATGGTTCAACGCGATCGTGATCCGGTAAAGCGGGTCACCGGTCATGATCCACAGATAGATAACTTCAGCCGCCCAAACCGCGATAAAGCCTGCCGCAATCCAAAGATAATGCCCGCGATGGAAACGATAGCCGATGGCGAAATAGATCGCGTAAAACAGCGCGATAAATATCGCGGTTTCGCGGGTCAGGAAACCAAGCCCCGCCAAGGCTCCGGCAAAGAACAGTCGCTTAGCATTGGGGCCATCTTCGACACAGCGCCAAAACAGATAGGCTGAGGCGAACAGGTAGAACATCTCGACAATATCCACGCTGGCGATGCTCGATTGGATGACGAGCAACGGGCAGGTGATAAGCGCAGCCAAAGCGCCAAAGGCCAGCCAGCCATCGCCAGCGCGCTTTACCGCCATCCAAGTCAGGATAAGAAAACCGACCATATACAATAGGCTCGGCAGAACCATGGCGAACGCATGCTCGCCAAGCGTCAAGAAAGACAAAGCGATGGGTATGGTAATCGGATAGCGGATCGTCCCATGACCGCCGACAAAGGGAAAATCTTCCAGCCAGCCATAGCCACCAATCGCAAAGGTGACATCGTCAGATCCCAAAAACCCGACCCACCCCCATGCGACCAACAGAGCAAAGACAAACAGCGCAAAGGCGAGCCCCGCTTTGCTTTGCAACAGCTGTATCACGCTGCTTTGTACACCCATAGTTTCGACCCCAGAAACGAAACGCCGATCACAACGGCATCAACGAACAGCCTTGCGGCATAGGCATTGAGCATTAGCCAATCGACGAGCAGCCACAGCACAGCTGTGGAAAGCAAAAGGTTGAACCCCAGAAGCAACGCGTAGGAGAAAACTTGGCGTCCCGCTCCGTTGGCCTGAGGGCCAGCAAAGGTCACATATTTGTGAAGCACAAAACCGACCGCTGCGCCCGCTAGCTTGCCGGCGATATTGGCCGCCAGATGCTGTCCGGGCAGTAAGGATAACAGCCCTGCAAACACAGCGTAATCCAGCGCCAGTACCAGCAATCCGACCAGCCCGTATCGAACAACCTGTCCCGTCAGTCTTGCCGTCATGACAGTAGCGGGCGTGCCAGACGGCGGTCGTATCCCGGCATGCTTGCCTGCAACGGAATTTTGGGCTCGTTCGCCATATCAAAACCAAAGAAGGACAGCAGCAGCTGGAACCCCAAGATGATCGGCAATACCGCCAGCATCACTGTGCCGGTGCTCGCAGGGCTGCCAGTGGAGATAGACGCGTACCAGCCCCATGCGCCGTACAGCGAGCCAAATCCGAACATCAGCGAGCCGAATAGCAAGTGCGCCGAGGCCAAGCTAAAATCGCGCAAGTAATAGGTGTAAAGCACACGCTTCATCAGCTCTTTGACATTCTTGGTCAGAAACTGGCCGATGATCTGGCGGATTTTCAGATGGCTGGTTTCATCGCCGTACACAGCCTTCATTGGTACATCGCGCACTACTGCGCGGATATTGCCAAGATTGATCAGCATGTCGCTTTCAAAGAAATAGCGCTCGCTTATATTGGCAAACTCCAGCTGGCGCAGCGCTTCGGCATGGATCGCGGTATAGCCATTGGTTGGATCAAAAAGGCTCCAATAACCGCTGGATAATTTGGTCAGAAACGACAAGGCCGCGTTGCCAAACAGGCGGATGCCGGGCATTTGCCGCACATTCCAAACCGAATGGAACCGGTTGCCTTTTGCGTAATCGGCCTGACCCATCAGCACCGGTCTTGCGATATCAGCGACAAGGGCGGGGTCCATCTGGCCGTCGCCATCGACTTTGACGATCACGTCCGCACCAGCCGCCAAAGCGGCGCGATAGCCCGCCATGACGGCACCGCCGACGCCTTTGTTTTCGGGGTTATAGACAACGCGCAATCGCGGATCGGCAATGTTGCTCTCGATAAATTGGCCCGAGCCGTCGGGGCATTTATCATCGACAGCAAAGATCATCGACACCTCTGGCCCGATACGCGCCACGACATCAGCGATATGGCTGGTCACTTTATAGCACGGTATCACGACCGCCAGTTGTGGCGCGGCGAACGGCAGCTCAGTCTGCAAAGGGAGGGCAACAGCCGTCATGTTGATAAAATCACCGGAATGCCTCCCAAATACAAGCGGATTTACTCTCTTTCATCACGCACGGCTGGTGGCTTGCAACCTTGCGGTCGCACAGATAGGCTAATGGCTATGAAAAAAGCCCTAATCTGTTCGATAATCGCCCTTTCTGTGGCAACCGCTGGTCCGGCTTTTGCCCGGCCTATGACTGAAACCGATCTGGCAACGATGAAGCGGTTATCGTCACCAACGGCTTCGCCCGATGGCAAAACCATCGCTTATCAACTGCAGGAAACCGACCTGTCCGCCAATAAGCGCCAATCGGACATTTATGTTTCGTGGCTGGATATGACGACCGACGCTGGTGTAAAAATCGCATCGGAACCGGGCAGCAACGAACATGACCCCGCCTTTTCTGCCGACGGCAAGGCATTGTATTTCCTGAGTAACAAAAGCGGCTCTGATCAGCTTTACCGCATCGCCACCAACAAAGGTCCATTAAACCTTGATCCTGTGGCAGAACAGATCAGCGATTTTGCAACCGACGTTGCGGGCTTCAAACTCTCGCCCGATGGCAAGAAAATTGCGGTCTGGGGTGACATTGCCCGCGATTGCCCGAATTTTGGCTGCGACAAAGACGGCGATACCTCCAAACCCGGTCCCGGCACGGGCCGCGAATATGATGCACTGTTAGTCCGCCACTGGGAT
>JANOTI010000188.1:0-2011 GCA_031416255.1 Sphingomonadales bacterium
GCCGAATGGCACTAAGCTCGCGGCGATTTTCAAAATGGAATCGCATAACCACCCGTCATATATTGAACCTTATCAAGGTGCAGCGACTGGCGTAGGCGGTATCTTGCGCGATGTGTTCACCATGGGCGCGCGACCAGTGGCGAACCTGAATGCGCTGCGTTTTGGGCGGCCTGACCATCCCAAGATGAAGCATCTGGTGCAGGGCGTGGTTGCCGGCATTGGTGGTTACGGCAATTGCGTCGGCGTGCCCACCGTGGGCGGTGAGGTGAATTTCCACCCGGCCTATGACGGCAATATCCTCGTCAACGCGATGACGGTGGGGATCGCCGATCAGGACAAGATTTTTTATTCCGCGGCGACCGGCGTCGGCAATTCCATCGTCTATGTCGGTTCGAAGACCGGCCGCGACGGCATCCACGGCGCGACCATGGCATCGGCGGACTTTGGCGACGATATCGATGAAAAGCGCCCCACCGTTCAGGTCGGCGATCCGTTCACCGAGAAACTGTTGATCGAGGCGTGCCTTGAACTGATGGCGTCGGACGCGATTGTCGCAATTCAGGATATGGGCGCGGCGGGGCTGACCAGCTCAAGCGTTGAAATGGCAACCAACGGCAAGGCGGGAATCATCCTCAACATGGATATGGTTCCGTGCCGTGAAGAGGGCATGACGCCGTACGAGATGATGCTGAGTGAGTCTCAGGAACGTATGTTGATGGTGCTGAAACCAGGGCGCGAAGACTTTGCCAAAGCGATTTTTGACAAATGGGAACTCGATTTTGCGGTGATCGGTGAAGTCACGGATACCGGCCACATGGTTCTGACCTTCAAGGGCGAAGTCGTGTGTGATATTCCTTTGGGGCCATTGGCCGAAGACGCGCCGCTCTATGATCGGCCTGCCGCGTCGAAGGAAGAATACAAGGCTTGGGCCAATGTTGCGCCTTTGGGGGCCATTCCCGAAAGTACGGATATCGGCGCGGATTTGCTTAAGCTGATGGCATGCCCAGACCTTGCATCACGCGCATGGATTTGGCAGCAATATGACTCGCAGGTTGGCGGTGATACGGCGCAGCTTTCCGGCGGCGACGCAGCGGTCGTCCGCATCCATGGCACCAACCGCGCGCTGGCGATGTCCACAGACTGCACCCCGCGTTACTGCTATGCCGATCCCTATGAAGGCGGCAAGCAAGCGGTGGCCGAAACCTATCGTAACATCTGCGCCGTGGGCGCAAAGCCGCTGGCGATCACCAACTGCCTCAACTTTGCCAACCCGCAGCGGCCCGAAATCATGGCACAGATTGTTGGCTGTTTAGAAGGCATGGGCGACGCCTGCCGCGCGCTTGATTATCCCATCGTGTCGGGCAATGTCTCGCTGTATAACGAAAGCAAAGCCACCGGCGGCGGTAGCGCGATCTTGCCAACGCCCGCGATTGGCGGCGTCGGCGTGCTCGAAGATGTCAGCAAGATGGCGACGATTGGGTTTAAGGATGAAGGGGATGCGATCTTTGTCATTGGCGACAATAACGGACATCTGGGCCAGTCATTGTGGCTCCGAGAGCTGCATAGTCGTGAAGATGGCGATGCTCCAGTCGTCAACCTCACTGCAGAAAAAGCCCATGCTGAGTTTGTTCGTAATCTGATCGAAGACGGCAAAGTAAACGCTGTGCACGACGTTGCGGATGGCGGCCTGCTTGTTGCTTTGACAGAAATGGCGCTGGCGAGTGGCAAGGGCTGCGAACTCCAAGAGATAGGCGACCAGTTTACAGCCTTTGGCGAAGATCAGTCACGCTACATTGTCACCAGTGCCGTAGCCAATACGATTCAAGCGGCAGGTCTGCCAATGACGCGGATTGGAACTGTTGGTGGTGTGACTGTAAAAGGTCCAGGCTTTGAAGCCCAGCTCACCGACCTCCGCGCCGCGCATGAATCCTTCTTCAAAAACTGGATGGAAAGCTGATGCCAGCGGCGGCGGGCTATTCAATACACCGTTAGTGCTGAGCCTGTCGAAGCA
>JANOTI010000189.1:0-9903 GCA_031416255.1 Sphingomonadales bacterium
TCTGGCGGACGTGCGTTGAAAGATGGGGCAACGTTTGAAGCAACCATCTTCCCGCTCGCCGATAAACTGGGTGCCGCCGTTGGCGCATCGCGCGCTGCGGTCGATGCCGGCTATGTCCCCAACGACTATCAAGTTGGCCAAACCGGCAAGATCGTCGCGCCAGAAATCTACATCGCTATCGGCATCTCCGGCGCGATCCAGCATCTGGCGGGCATGAAAGACAGCAAAACCATCATCGCCATCAACAAAGACGAGGACGCCCCGATTTTTCAGGTGGCGGACATCGGGCTGGTGGGTGATTTGTTCAACGTCGTGCCGGAGTTGACCGGGAAGCTGTAGTTACAGACCGAACACTTGCTTTAAATTCTAAATGGGGCGGCTGGAAAACAGCCGCCCTTTTTGTTGCGCGAGTATCCGTTAATCTATAGAATATTGTAATGAAGTATTCTTTGTTCACGGCCATCGCGTTTTGTGCGCTTATCGTTTCCACTCAAGCGCAGGCAAAAAAAGAGCCGTTGCGGCTAAAGCAAACATCTCAGTGGAATGTCGATTATGCAAATGAACGATGCCGCCTTATTCGGAAATTCGGTGAAGGCGAAGAACAGGTCTTTGCAATATTTGACCAATTTGGCCCGGGTGAATATTTTCGTCTGACTATTGCTGGACAGCCTGTAAAAAGTCCTGTCGCAGTAGGGGAGGTAATGATCCAGTTTGGCCCTGCTGAAAAAGAGCAGCAGCTTGCATTTTACAAAGGCACTTTGGGCGAAGATCCTGCCTTAGTTCTGCATTCACTGGCAAGGTTTGCACCACCATCGGCTGCAGAGCAGACAGCAATTGATAAAGCCAAGAAGGATGAATGGATCGAGTTAGCTCCGCTTACACCGGAACGCTACAGCGCAATCCGGAACCTGACGATTAGCAAGCCGTTGCGCCGCACAGTCATTTTAGAGACGGGCCCCATGCGCAAACCCTTGGAAGAGATGGGACGATGCGTTGACGAACTCATGGCATCATGGGGGATTGATGTCGTGCGCCACAAAAAACTTACCCGGTCCGTTGAACCACTTACCTCGCCCGAGAAATGGGTGGTATCAAACGACTATCCAAACAAGATGCTTTCTGCGGGCCAGTCCGCCATTGTGGATTTCCGCCTCAGCGTTGATGCAGAGGGCAAGCCCGTGAGTTGCTTCATACAATTAACAACGCGCCTCAAGGAATTTGATAATGCTGTATGTGGCTCGTTGATGAAGCGCGCTCGCTTTACGCCAGCGTTAGATGAAGAGGGAAAGCCACTGGCATCCTTTTACAGGAATACCGTCCGCTTTGCGATAGCTCCAGGTCAGTAACGCCCCCCTTGCGTCGCCCTAACAAATACCCGAAGGGCGCGGTATGAACTTTGCCCCTAATACTGTCCAAATCAACGCCACCCTCAATTACCACCTGCCGCGCGCATCCGATGTGTTGCTGGCGGTGGAGGCTATTCCGGGTATGGCGGATCAGACTTTGCTGACGGACTTGCTTAAGGTTGGTGGCGATTGTTCGCCGTTGAAAACGATTGAGGGGATGGATGGGCTGGGGCGGAGGACTTGGCTGCATGCGCAGGGGCCGATTGATATCCGCTATACCGCAACCGCGACGATCAACCGCGCACCGACTGCGATTGCCGGGCTGGAGACGGTTCCTTTGTCCGAACTGCCACCAGCCTATGTCCAATATCTCATGCCCAGCCGCTATTGCCCGTCCGACCGCCATGACAATTTCGTCGCCACGCGCTTTGATGCCAAAACGCCCGGTGACCGGATTTTGCAAATGGCCGAGTGGATCTACAACAATATCGCCTATGCGCCGGGGCGTCCGGGCAATGGCGGCAGCGCGACCGATACCTTCATCATGCGCCACGGCGTCTGCCGCGATTTCGCGCATTTGCTGATTACCTTTGCCCGTGCAGCAGACGTGCCTGCACGCATGGTTTCGGCCTATGCGCTCGATATCAATCCGCCCGATTTCCATGCAGTGGTTGAGGTTTATCTCGATGGCCGCTGGCATTTGGTTGACGCAACGCGGCTTGCGCCAGAAGAAAATCTTGTCCGCATTGCTGTGGGCCGTGATGCTACCGATATCAGCTTTATGACGATATTCGGCCGGGCGGATATGATCAGCCAGTCGGTTATGGTGGAACGGGCTTAGATTATGAGTCGGGCACACGCCATTGGATGCGATTGACGTACGGCGCTTCTGCTGCGACCCCATCCGGCCCAAGCGCTGGACTAAACCGTGCCCGTAGCATCACCAAACGGCACGTCGTTGCGTCCAGCTCTGCTATTTTGCTGCTCTCAATAACCAAGCAGTCAATCGGTTTGCCGTCACTTCCGACCCTTAGCTTAAAGGCGACATCGCCGCCAATACCAGCGTCAAGCGACTTCCTGGGATAATCATTAGTGGTTGCCCATACACCAAGATTGCCCATTGGTTTTGGCAGAGCTTTGAAGCTAGCCAGAGTAACGGGATCGATTTGCCAGCTGCGCAACAAATCGTCGTGACAGGTTTGCATCGCCGCCAATGCGTCGCGAAAATCATCCAGTTGCAACCGTATGGGCTTTCCAAAACCCGGTTTCACGACCATCACTTGGTTTTTGGGGCCAGATGCGATTAGGTCTGTCTGCCCATCGAACCACCGGAGCACCCGTTCATTCCGTTTCGGAACTGGCACGTTCTGCCCCGTAAAATTTTCGCTGGCATTTTGCGGTTCAAGCGTTGTGGTAATGTTGACTTTGCCGCCCTTGTTAGGGATTGCCACACCCGCCAGCATGATATCGTAACGGTCAAAGGATGAGCCACGCGCGAGACGGAACAGGATTTCCTCTTTGCCTTTGCCGAACGTTCGGGTCAGCCGGCATTCGCGCTCGGCATAATCGACTTTCCAAAGTGTTATAGGCAGAAGATTAGCGTGAGTTGTATCGGCGGCAACAGCCGGTTGCTGAGCCAGCATGGCACCAGTCAATGCAACGAAAATGAATTTCATGCGCAGTTATACCTTCATTGCAAATCCGTTGGCAAAACCGGTTCTGACAAGATCTTTTCCATCCGCCGCCAGCGTTCGTTTTTGTCTGGGCTGCCGCGTTCGACATAGCCCTTCACCAGCTCTTTGCCCCAGCCATAATTGATCACATAGCTGCGATAATGGTCAGTGAAGCCAACCGACTGCGCTGCACGTTCGGGGCTGACGAGCAGATATTTCTCGGTCAGGGCCAGCGCCTTTTGCCGGTCAATCTCGCCGTCGAGATAGAGTTTGGCAATTGTTAATCGCGCGCCCGAAAGCGCATCTGTTGCTTGCTGCAATGTCCAGAATGCCTCGGCCGATTTCGGGTCCAACCCTGCCAGAGGATACAGAACGTCGCGTTCAAACTGCAACCGTTCGACCGGGGAAAAGGCAAGGTCGATGCCGTAATTGGCGCTGCCTTCGCTGATCACACTTTGCGGGGAATAGAGTGGGTTGACGGAAAATTCGGTCCAGTTCTTGCCCCGGTACAGCTTGCTCTCGATCATCAGGTTCAGGACATGGTGGCCGGGATAGCCTTCGTGACAGCCAAGGTCGACTGCGCGGCTGATGCGGATGGGCAGATCGGTGTTGATCTGGATCAGGCTTTTATATTGCCCCTGATAATAGTTGTAACCCGACCAGGGTTTGCCTGTGACAAACTCCATGACGAAGCTCTCGTCCGGTGGCAAAGCCATATGTTCGGTCGTGCGTTTACGGCACTCGGCGATGGCGGCGTCGAAAACGGGTTTCAGCCGTTCTTTAGGGATGACAAAGCGTTCGTTAAACGCATCCACACGCGCGGCGAGGGGGGCGGTCCCCGGGATTTCCTTTTCAAGGCGCGCAAGGATTGTATCGTAGTGGCTGAGCGGTTTCAGCAACGGCACTGTTGCAAACTGGCCTTTGGCTTCGTCGTCGAACGCAAATTTTTGTCCTTCAAGCATTCGCAACCGCGTTTCTGCCGCAGCAAGCATGCCGCGAATCGCCGTAATACGCTGAAGCAGATCAGGCGTTTTTGTGGCTGGCAAAAGCACATTGTCGATGCGCATCAAAAGCGCGCGGACTGCAGCGATCAGTTCAGCTTTGCTTCGCGGCGCCGCTTCCGCTTTTTGCTTGAGGTCAGCCGGGCCATAATAAGCATCAACATATTCGGCTTCGTGTGTCCCTGCCTCTAATGTTAACGCAACATAAGCGGTGGCGACATCTTCGATGCCAGACGAAAGCGGGGGCGTCGCGACCGAACCTTGTGGTTCAAGTACCATGGCAGGGGCAGAGCATCCGGCAGTTGCCAATGCAGCGGTGAAGGAGAGCGCTATTTTCATGCCCCACTTTCTGCCGTGCTTTATAGCAAAAGGAAAGCCATCAAAACGTAGAGGAAACGGTCAGTGCTAGGCCGTGTTTCGGTTTCGCATTGCCTGCGACACGCAACCGCCAGTCAGCCGTCACAAGAACCGCTGCGAGTCCGGTATCGATCGTTGCTTTAACTGTCGGCCCTGCATCAACGCGAGCGGCGTCCCTTTGGCCACCTGACCAGCCTCCGACACCAACCGAGAATGGTACACCGCCAATGACGCCTAATGGCCGCATGACCCGCGTTTGCGCATCGAAAAATCCCCCACCACTCCTGCCGCTAGCAAATCCGGCCTGACCAAAGGCGTCAAGCCGCCATTGCCCAATTATCGGCACTGTATCGAAACCGCCCGATGCATACACAGCAAAACGATCAGCCGAATCGGTTTGGAACCGCTTCTCCGCCGAAATCCAAAGCGGCCATTTCGTATCGGGTTTCCAGCGTAAACCCATGGCCAGTTCGCGTTCTTTGCCATCGGGGGTAGAGGTGCCGCGTACAAGCAAAGCCAGCCCCGTGTTTGGTGCACCAAAGGGATCAATCGTTGCAACGATGCCTGTCTGACTACCGCCATATTGCGCCCCCGGCGCCAAAGCCGCCGTTGCGCCTGTTGAAAAGCGCCAAAAGCTATAGGCATAAACATCTGCGCGTGCTTGCCGTATAGTAAGGGGCGTGCCAGCCTTCCCCGCGGGGGCCAAAGCGATGGTCGGGGGGGTGTCCCTGCCCGTGATTTGGGGTTCGCTGTCCTCTAAAACCAGTCTTAGAGGCGCAAACAAACCGGAAGGCCGGCCACCTTCCTGCCAAGGGTCATAGGCAGGGGGGAGACCGAATTTGGTTGAATGTGGTGAAATAATGCGACCGTCTCTCGGCCGAATGGTGCGCAATACCAGTTTGGAGCGTTGCGGTTCTATCGCTGCACTATCCGCAAATTTGGGCGCCGCAGTGTCCGGCGGCATGACGCGGGTATTATGGTTCGACGCGCGCAGTGGCGGCAAGGTTATCGATGGGCCAATGTGCCGATCGGGCGTCACCCATCTCGCCCCGACCCATAGGCTGAGCATTAGCGCAACATAGGCAAAGGGTCGGCCGCGCAATTCAGACATGACCGGACACCTTGTCGGGAAAATGCAGATGCTGCGTCTTGTCCCAGTGTAATGTGCCACCAAGCATCAAGCGGACATAAATCCAGCATGCACGCCGGGCAGCGACAATGCCGATTATATTGGCGACAAACGTGCGGGGTACCGACAGACATGCCTGCTGCAAACCGTATCTCTGCCAGACAAAGGCAAATCGAATGGTGATCCGCCAGACGAAAAGGATCAGAGTCAAAAGCAACAATGTTCGGACCGCAACCGAGCTGCCCGGTGACATGTATATCCCTGCATGCGTCAATGCGATTAGGATAACGGTCAGCGCTATGCAGATGTAAGCGGTTGTCAAAACGATGGCTGCGAAAACAGCTTTTCGGTCGCGCAGGCGCATCCATGTTTCGGCTAGGCCCCCTCTCCAGCCGAGCCGGTCCCAACCAGCAAGCGCAATGCCTGTCATCCATCGTGCCTTTTGCTTTGTGGACGTTTCAAATGTGCTTGGAAAACACGCACGCGTGCCGACCAGAGTACCAGTGGCATCCAACATGCGGGCAAAAATCACTTTGCCGCCTTCGGCACCAAGACCCAGTCCCAGCTCATAATCTTCGGTAAGGCTGTGCGCATCAAACGGTTCGCCATTGCGGGCAATGGCCAGCCGGCCCAACCGGTTGCGTTCAATCGCACAGCCAACGCCAGCAAGCGGAACCGCAGCGCCCATTGCTTCGCGAACAACCAGCGATTTTCCATGCGCCTCTGCGAATTCATCGCAATAATGACCGCTGATCCAAGCTGACCCTGGGACGGCGATAGGAATCACAGGCAGCTGCACTGCGGATGCACGCTCGATCAGATAGTCATAGATACGCAATTCAAGCGGATGCACACAATCTTCGGCGTCGTGCAAAATTATGGCTTTGGCTTTGTAGCCATCGTTAAGTTCGTCGCGGGTTAGTGCGCGCCACAGCTGGTTTAGACAATCGGCCTTTGTTGTTGGCCCAAGCCGATCACACAGGACAAGTTTTATCGAAAGACTGTGCATTGAAGCGGTGATGACAGCGCGGATACTGTCAGAGTCGTTGCGGTAGCAACCGACATAGATACGGTAATCGATACCGCTCTGCGCCCAGCTTTTCTCGCAATTTTGAAGCATTTTTCCGATAACATCGGCTTCCTGCCAAGCGGGTACAAAGATGATAAGCGGACCCGATGCCATCGGTTGGGGCAATTGATCCGCTCGCATCGGCGGACTGTGCCGGTAGCGTGTAAGCTGGCGCCATCCCGTCCGGCATCCCCAGATCAGGTCGATCGCGAGATCATCCAGTCCGCCGACTACGAACCAGAACCCGCCGAACAGCAAAAGCTCTTCGCGTGCGTGGTGCAAAAAGGTCCAGAGACCATCCATATTTCAGCGACCTGCTTTTGTTTCAAATTGCACAATACTTCTCCATCCGGCGCAGCAGGTGCTGCGCCGCAATTCTCTGATTTTCGAAATTTCGGAACGCGGTGCCCGGCTATGAAATAGACCAGATCACGTTCGTTGGATCACTCTGCTTCCCTGAAAAGCGAAGCGGTCTAACGTAACTCCCCACACCATCGCCAGTTGAACGAACACGGCCCACATCCCGTGAAAAAAATAATAGAGCGTCGAGCTAAACCCCGGCGCGATCAATGTGGCGGCATGGCCCAATACGGTGATCAAATGAAAACCGGCTGCCCAAATCGGCCAGAAAACCCGGCTTTTCATAGCCAACCAGAATAATGCCACCATCATCAGCAAATCGATAAGCAAGACAGGCAGATGCATTTGCGACCATGTATCCATTTGCTGAGCGAACAAGGTCGCCATTGTTGCGCCAATATTCAACGCGGCTCCGATTCGTCCGGTTGTCCCTCCCGCAAGCGCTATATAAATGCTGCAAAGCGCCAGCAGCATCCAGACAAGAGTAGCGATCAACATAAGGTGTATTCCTTGCGCTTTTCACAAAAAACGATCTGCAATTTTCAGCCGAAACTTGGCGTTGTGCAGGTTTCACGGATCGGTAATTGCCGTGATGGCATTGGTGCCTCCCCGACAGTGGGGCAATTATAGCTTGTTTCCTGCAAGTTACTCCCTGACTTTATGGCTGTAAGCGTGCGAACGGTCTGTGCCATCTCCCCACGTCCGGCAATGAAATGGCTCAAACCGCTCGATAGAGTTTGCAACAATTTCTGCGTCGGTCCGATGGGTAAATCGGCCGCTTCAAATGCCTCCACAAGTGAGGTGCATAGGCGCAACTCGGTCAGTATCGCGTTGTCGATTGCGCGCAATGCGCCCTTTGTTTCTGCAGCGATAAGTGTTCCGATATTATCCTGAATAACGTGCATAGTTCCTCCTTTGCCGTTGCCTGCGCAACGACTGAATTCGATTGAAACTTTGGATTGAGTCAGCCTTAGCTGAAGATCTTAAGCGCTCCCGCGATCAAAAGCGTTAGGCCCATCATGGTCCCAAAACCGACCGCCGCAACCTGAAGGATGCGAAGGGTGCGTTCTGCAGCATCAAGTTCATTCGTTTGCCCTCCAACAGGTGGAAGCGACCAGACATTACGACCCCAGATCGTCAGTGTCGGCGCTTCTGCCGGAACCGATAACAGCCCTGAAAATTGCGGTTCGGCAAGAGCAGCCGATTCCCTAGGCATTTTCTGCCTAGTCTCAGTACCGGCCAAAAATCGTGCCGCTTCGCCACGGCTCGATGCATTCACGGCTTGAACAGCGGTAAGGATGTGATTGTCTATAGTGCTTGGGGAAAGGTCCAGCGCGCGGCCGATTTCTTTTGAAGTATAGCCTTGGGCAACCAGACGCAGGCAGTCTTTCTGCCGCTCTGTCAGCCGCTGAATATCGCCCACATCCATGCGTGTCAGCCAATTCTTTTCAGGCGAATCATAACCACAGTGGTCCCCTGTTGATACGCAGTGCGCTTTCTGGCTAAGCCATGTCACGCTGTGCTTATTATCTCTAGCAGCGTAAATGCAATTTTACATCCTAATGTTTTTATAGGCATAGCTAAATGATTAAAGTAAAAACGGACTCCGCTACTCCGTCGGCATTGAGGCAGTTTCTACAAAGCGAAGCGGCAGGCGGTATCGTTTTGATGGCGGTTGCGGGCCTTGCTCTGCTGATTGCCAATTCGCCGTATGCAGCCAATTACTTTCATGCAATTCATGCGATAACTGGCCCGGAACTGGCGCCCAAATTGGGGCCGATGACGGTGCATTTGTGGATCAACGATGCGCTGATGGCGGTGTTTTTCCTGCTTGTCGGGTTGGAAATTAAGCGGGAATTTGTCGATGGGCATCTATCCACCTGGTCGGAGCGACGGCTGCCAGTGATTGCCGCTGCTGCTGGTATGATCGTTCCGGCTGTGATGTATTTTGCCATTGCCGGCGGCGATCCGGCACTGGTGCGCGGATGGGCGATTCCTGCGGCGACCGATATTGCGTTTGCTATTGGCGTGCTAGCCTTGCTTGGGAAACATGCACCAACTTCGCTGAAACTGTTCCTAACCACCGTGGCGATCGTTGATGACATGGGCGCAGTTGCGATCATCGCATTGTTCTATACCGCCGAACTCAACTTTTGGGCGCTGGGGATGGCGGCTATGATCGGGTTGGCCATGATCGCGCTGAACCGTCTGGGCGTGCTGCGTCTATGGCCCTATTTGATCCTTGCCGGCTTGCTTTGGTACGCGACTTTATTGTCTGGCGTACACGCAACGATTGCCGGGGTGCTCGCAGCCTTCGCCATTCCGTTGCGGCGGACCTTGACGGCTGCTGATGCCGGTAACTCGCCGCTCCACCGATTGGAGCATGCGCTGGCAAAGCCGGTGGCCTTTTTTATCGTACCGCTGTTCGGATTTGCCAATGCAGGCGTGTCGTTGTCGGGTGTCAGCGCTCAGCAGCTGGTATCGCCGCTTCCCTTAGGAATTGCTCTTGGTCTGTTTCTTGGCAAGCAGCTTGGCATTTTTACCAGCGTCTGGCTTGCTGTGAAATGCAAGCTGGCGGTGCGCCCGAAAGATGCGAACTGGACACAAGTTTATGGGGTTAGCCTGTTGTGCGGCATCGGCTTTACGATGAGCTTATTTATAGGCGGGTTGGCCTTTACCGATGCCAGTAAAGCCGACGCTGTAAAGATCGGCGTGTTGATGGGATCGCTTGTCTCGGCTTTGTGCGGATATTTGGTGCTGCGTTTGGCGGGAAAGCCGAATCAGGCCGATTGATCCCGGCACACGAAAAAAGGGACGCGAAATGCGTCCCTTTTCGAATCGGCTGTACGCAACCCGAAGGCCGCGCCGCACCTTATTTAATTTTGGCTTCCTTGAACTCGACATGCTTGCGCACGACGGGATCATATTTACGGAAAGTAAGCTTTTCCGTCTGATTGCGCGGATTTTT
>JANOTI010000190.1:0-18084 GCA_031416255.1 Sphingomonadales bacterium
TTTGGCTTGCCGTTTTTGCTGCTAGTAGGAACACCTGTGTCGCCGCAGGGACGCAGCGATTATTTCTTGTCCGATAAGGATACGTCAACCGGCTAGGGTAAATGGTCGGCATGTCCTCTCGCCCGATCGGTCTCGCCAAACGCCACTCCATAATCTCAATTTGCCCCATCGGCTTATGCGACTATAGTAATCGCTGTAACCAGCCAGAGCAGCGCCGGAAAGGGAGAGACGCCCATGAAGTTTAATATTGAAGTTGATACTACGCCTGAGGAAGTCCGACGACTGATGGGGCTTCCCGATCTGAGCGAAGTACACGAAGTGTATCTGGAAAAATTAAAGAACGTTGCCGATAAAGGTCTGACGCCGGATATGGTGCAGGGGATGATCCGCAACTGGGTGCCGATGGGCGATCAGAGCATGGATATGATTAAGGGGCTGATGGGCGGATTGGCTAGCGGCGCTTTCGGC
Source organism: Sphingomonadales bacterium (assembly GCA_031416255.1). GTDB lineage: Bacteria > Pseudomonadota > Alphaproteobacteria > Sphingomonadales > Sphingomonadaceae > Sphingorhabdus_B. The sequence continues at coordinate 469 of JANOTI010000190.1, forward strand.
GGGAAAGACAAGAAGTAAGCTATAATCATGGACAATGCTGATACTATTTTCGCGTTGTCCAGCGGCGCGCCACCGGCTGCCATCGCTGTGGTCCGCATCAGCGGACCCAAGGCCTTTGCCGTAACGCAGGCACTTGCCGGGCCGCTGCCGCCCCCACGCAGAGCATCGCTGCGGACTTTGTCCGATCAAAACGGTTTAGTGTTGGATCAGGCGTTAGTGCTGGTTTTCCCCGGCCCCATGACGGCTACGGGCGAAGATTTGGCAGAACTCCATCTCCACGGCGGCAAAGCTGTAGTGCGCGGCATTGAATCAGCTTTGCTTGCTACATCAGAAGTGCGCCGAGCCGAGGCTGGAGAATTTACCCGCCGCGCCTTTGCCAACGGACGAATCGATCTGAATGAAGCTGAAGGGTTGGCCGACCTTTTGTCTGCGGAAACCGAATGGCAGCGGCGCGCAGCCGTGCATATGGCGGGTGGAGCCTTTAGCAAAGCGGTTGAACAGTGGCGCGAAGCAATATTGTCATTATCCGCAGCCGTAGAAGCGCTGCTCGATTTCTCCGACGAAGATGATGTCTCTGCGGAAAATAATTTATATATAACAGATAGATGCAGCGCACTTCATGGCGTCATTACGTACTATTTGAAACTGCCTGCTGCGGAAAAACTACGCGAGGGTTTGCGCGTAGTCATTGCTGGCCCGCCGAACAGCGGAAAATCTACATTACTCAATGCGCTTGTGTCGCGCGAAGCGGCGATTGTTTCTGACATAGCGGGTACGACCCGCGACCTTATCGACGTTCCAGTCGCGTTTGGTGGCATTGCCTTTGTGCTGACGGATACTGCCGGCCTCCGAGGCGTGACGGAAGATGTGATCGAAGGCATCGGCATCCAGCGTGCAGAGGCGGCTATTGAGCAAGCCGACATACTGCTCTGGCTGGGAGCGGAGGGTTGTTCACCGCTCCATCCGCACATGTTCGAGATAGCGGCAAAGAGCGATGATTTTACCTCTGCTTCGAAATCTGCCGCAGCTATCACGCTGTCAGCCAAAACAGGTTTTGGTATTAGCGATCTAATCCTGCATTTGACCGACGCTGCCCAAGTCCTTTTGCCGCCGCCCGATAGCTTTGCCATAAATGCACGACAGCGCGCTTTATTGTTTGATACTGCGCAGTCTATATCCCAAGCATCGGTTGCTGCAGACCCGCTGGTAGTGGCGGAGGAACTGCGCCAAGCCCGGCTCGCGCTTGATGCGTTGACGGGCAGGGCCAGTACGGAGGATATGCTCGACACCTTGTTTGGGCGTTTTTGCATTGGGAAGTAAATGATTGTTTCATCTGTGGTGAACTATGTTCCACGTGAAACATTCACCTGCTTTGACGCTGTGCCCGACATAAGCTAAGGCTCCGAGCATGGGTTTCGATATCATTGTCATCGGAGGCGGGCATGCGGGCGTTGAGGCCGCTGCTGTTGCTGCGCGTATGGGTGCGCGCGTCGCGCTGGTTAGTTTTAGCCGCGATACCATCGGTGCCATGTCCTGCAACCCGGCGATTGGTGGGCTTGGTAAAGGGCATTTGGTCAAAGAGGTTGATGCCTTTGACGGTTTGATTGCACAAGCCGCGGATGATGCAGCGATCCACTATCGCATGCTAAACGCTTCCAAAGGTGCAGCAGTACAAGGCCCTAGGATTCAGGCAGACCGGAGCCGATTCCGTGCGTCTATCCACCGGCAAATTGCCGCTACGCCAAATTTGGTCATCATCGAGGGTGAAGCTGCGGCTTTGCGGTTTGCGAAGGGCGGCGACAGGATCATTGCCGGTCTGGATTTGACCGATGGCAGCGTAATCGACGCTAAAGCCGTAATTCTTGCGACGGGCACTTTCCTGGGCGGAAAGCTGTTTCGCGGTGAGGAAAGGCTAACCGGCGGACGTATCGATGAGAATTCGGCATTGGTTTTGGCCAAACAGGTGCGTGCCGCAGGCTTGCCGATGGCGCGTTTGAAAACCGGTACGCCGCCCCGCCTTGATGGCCGGACGATTGATTGGGCGAAGCTGGAAGCGCAGCCATCGGATAATGGCGACTGGACCATGTCAGCAATGACAAAGCGGCGTAGACTGCCCCAATTGTTTTGCGCGATGACTCGCACGAATATGCAAACGCACGCGATAATCCGCAGCGGCCTTGACCGTTCCCCCTTATTTGGCGGCGCTATACAAGGGCAGGGACCACGGTATTGCCCGTCGATTGAAGACAAGATCTTTCGGTTTGGGGATCGTGAAGGCCATCAGGTGTTTCTCGAACCAGAGGGTTTGGATTCGCACCTGATCTATCCCAACGGCATTTCAACGTCGCTGCCTACAGACATTCAGCTGGCTATGATTCGGTCAATGCCAGGTCTTTCATCCGCCGAGATGATAGTACCCGGCTATGCAGTAGAGTATGACTATATCGATCCGCGCGCGCTGGACAGGACATTGGCGGTCCGGGGCTTTGAAGGGCTTTATTGTGCCGGACAAATTAACGGAACGACGGGCTATGAAGAAGCGGCTGCTCAAGGTTTGGTCGCCGGAATGGGCGCTGCAGCAAAAATCCTTGGCCGTGATTTCCCCGCGCTTGACCGGTCGAACAGCTATATTGCTGTGATGGTTGATGATCTTGTTCTCCACGGCGTGACAGAGCCTTACCGGATGCTGACAGCAAGAGCGGAATACCGCCTTCGGCTTCGAGCGGACAACGCCGGAACGCGGTTGACGCCACTCGCGATTGCGGCTGGCGCTGTATCCAGTGTGCGGCGCGACGCTTTTGAACGACGCTCTGAACAGAAAACAGCGCTTCGAATGGTGCTCAATACAGAGGTTGGAGCAGAAGCGCTGGTGGCGGCTGGGGCAGAGGTAAAGCGCGATTCGGGCAAGATGCCGTTGTTCGATTGGCTCCGTTTTCCTACGCTTAGCATAGATATGCTGGTGAGTGTTTCCAATGGCGATGTTTCACGTGGAACACAGGCATGGCCTACTGACATAATGGCGGAGTTGGAGCAAGATGGCCGCTATGCGCCTTATGTAGAACGGCAAGCGTCTGAATTGCGGGACTTGGCCGCTAATGAGAAGATTGCGCTGCCGGTTGGCCTCAATTACGCAGCCATTGCAGGGCTTTCAAACGAGATGGTGGAAAAACTCGATTCGGCCCGGCCCGAGACACTGGCGGCTGCTGGGCGGATCCGCGGCATTACTCCAGCGGCGCTTGCTACTATTTTGGTGCACGCCAAGCGTGCTGCCGTACACAGGCGCGCGGCATGACCGAGGACGAAGCAAAAAGCTGGCTGATCGAGACATTTGATGTTTCACGTGAAACACAGGAACGGCTGGAGACATTTGTTGCGTTTTTGAAAGCCGAAGCACAGCTGCAGAATCTAATATCATCCGCAACGCTCGATCAGATATGGGCGAGGCATATTGCCGACAGCGCTCAACTGCTGCGCTTTGCTCCAGAGTGCGGTGAATGGCTTGATCTTGGTTCAGGCGCTGGTTTTCCGGGATTGATAGTCCCTATGCTATCGAAGCACCGCGTCGTTTTGGTGGAATCGCGTGCCAAACGAATCGACTTTCTCGAGCGCGCAATTGAAATTTTAGACATGGCTGACGTAGCAGTCGTAGCAGGTATGCCGTTGGACCGACTCGAAACTGCCCCATATTCGGTCATATCAGCGCGTGCGTTTGCACCTTTGCCACGCTTGTTGGATGTTGCGCACAGATTTTCGGATGATAAGACTGTATGGCTGCTGCCAAAGGGGCGTAAGGCAGCTAATGAATTGCATGAAGCACAAAGCTGTTGGGATCTCGATTTTTCCGTCGAGCCCAGCGTCACTGATTGTGACGCAGGCATTTTGGTAGGTAAACTGTTGGGGCAAAAGGCACCCGGCGAAGCGAAAGGACCACGGCAGAGATGATCCGGATCGCCATAGCGAACCAAAAGGGCGGCGTCGGTAAAACAACCACGGCGATCAATCTTGCCACTGCGCTGGCTGCGTGTGGACGCCGCTGCCTTTTGATAGACCTTGACCCTCAAGGCAATGCTTCGACCGGACTGGGAGTGAAGGCTTCGCAACGCGATACTAGCAGCTATCATCTGCTTATGGGAGAAGCGACGGTATTGGAAGCCGCTGTCCCGACGATGATCCCGGGATTGGATATACTGCCAGCGACAGTTGATTTGTCGGGCGCAGAGGTGGAACTGGTCGACCATGCCGATAGAGCACACAAGCTGCAAAAAGCCTTGCAAATCGGAGGTGAGCGTTGGGATGTTTGCTTGATCGATTGTCCACCGTCCTTAGGCATGCTGACAATGAATGCGCTTGTCGCGGCTGACTCGATATTGGTGCCGCTGCAATGCGAATTTTTCGCTTTGGAAGGGTTAAGTCAGCTTTTACAAACAGTTGAACGGATTCAGCAACGCTTTAATTCCGAATTGTCGATCCTGGGCGTAGCGTTGACCATGTATGACCGGCGTAACCGGTTGACCGATCAGGTAGCCGATGATGTGCGCAGCTGTTTGGGCGGATTGGTATTTGACACCGTTATACCGCGCAATGTTCGCTTATCCGAAGCTCCCAGCCACGGGCTGCCTGCGTTGATCTATGACCATCGCTGCTCCGGGTCGGAGGCCTATATGGCATTGGCACGGGAGCTTATTGCCCGTTTGCCCGTAAAGGAGATGGCAGCATGAGCGCCGATGATAAACCGATCCGTAAGAAAATGGGGTTGGGCCGCGGATTGGATGCGCTGTTGGGCGAAGTCGCGTTCGAACGCAGCGCTGGCCTCGTCGCCGGCGGCGGCAGCGCGGCGATGCCAGCGGTGCAAGGAGAGGGCTATTCATCGATTGCAGTCGCCGATATTCATCCCAATCCGTCGCAACCCCGCCGCCATTTTAGCGAAGGGTCGCTTGAGGAATTGGCTCAAAGCCTGAAACGCCACGGCATGATTCAGCCCATTCTCGTCCGTCCGCACAATCAAGGGTATCAAATCGTAGCAGGGGAACGCCGGTGGCGCGCGGCGCAACGCGCCCAACTGCATCACGTCAAAGCGATCGTCCGTGCGTTGTCGGATGAGGAAACGCTGGAAATTGCCTTAATCGAGAATATCCAGCGCCAAGACCTTAATCCTATCGAAGAAGCCGAGGCTTACCGCAAACTCTGCACCGATTTCGGCCATAGCCAAAATGAACTGGCAGCTATCGTCGAAAAATCGCGCAGCCATGTCGCCAACATCATGCGGTTGTTAGAGTTGCCGACGCTGGTTCGTGAGCTGGTAATAGAGGGCAAGATCAGCATGGGTCACGCCCGTGCGTTGCTGCCGAGTGATGATGCTGTTCGTTTAGCGGCGGTTGTCGTGAAGCAGGGCCTGTCCGTTCGGCAGACCGAAGCGTTGGTGAAGAAAAATAACGCTGGGGTGCGCGTTGAGTCCGGCAATGCACCGCGCGCTTCGCAAGTCTCCAACGATGCGGATATCCGAGCTGTGGAAACCCACCTGGGCGATCTGTTGGGGCTAAAGGTGCGAATCGTACAAAAAAGCGCGGGTGGAGCGGGGGCGGTAACATTCGATTATCGCAGCCTCGATCAGCTTGATATGCTGTGCCAACGGTTGACTGGCGAGCAATTTTAGACACGGCTGCTAATATTTTAATCATCAAAAATTGTTAACTGACTGATTTACAGTGTCAAAAAAATGACGCAGAGTAATTTGTTAACCATCCACAGCAGCAAAGGCTTATCACATCTGGGTCATAAGAGACGAAGAATGCTGTGGGGCATTTCTGAATTATTCGTCACGTAAGGGACCAGTCTGATGTTGAATAAAATGAAAATCGTTCTCGTAAGTGCAGCTGCCGTTGCTGCTATGTCTTCGACAGCTGCTTTTGCAGACACCGAAACCGCCACTGCAACAGTGCAGATTTTGGGCGCTGTTGAGCTGACTAAATTCGCTGACATGGATCTGGGCGTTGTCGCTTCGGGCTCCGCAGCAGGAACAGTTGCACTGCCGACAAACTCCGACACACGCAGCTGCGTCGGTGTAACGTGCGTTGGCACAGCTTCACGCGCACGCTTTCAAGTAACCGCAGCGACCAATGGCTATGTTGTTGATATTGCACATGCACCAACCGCAACCTTGACAGGCCCGGGCGCCAGCATGAGCCTTGCTCTTGCATCGTCCACGGCATCGATCACGTTCAACTCGGCTGCATTGCAAAATATCTTCATCGGCGGAACGCTTACCGTGAATGCGGCACAAGTTGCAGGAACATACAACGGTACGTTCACAGTAACGGCTGACTATCAGTAACTTATAAGCACCGGGCGGAAACGTCCGATGCACCCCAAGAGCCCTGGCAACTCTATGTTGCCGGGGCTTTTTGCGTTTCCCCCTGAGTCTTAGCAGCTTGGTAACCATCTTCAGATAGATTGCCTGTGTGGATATGCGAGGCGACCGGAATGGTCTGCTCGCTTTTTGGATGGACCAGATTATGAAAATTGTACCTGCGCGTGTTTTGCGGATGCTTTCCGCAGCTGTTGCCGTGGCTTTGGCTGTAATTGGATTTGGAAACCCAGCCCTAGCTGCGGGTGACCTGCTGGTGGCGCCAACGCGTATCATTCTTGATGGCCGCAGAGGCGCCGAAGTTATCTTAAACAATATTGGCGCTGAAGAGGCTACCTATCGCATCTCGTTGGAGCTGCGGCGGATGAACGATATCGGCAGGCTGGAAGACATCGCATTGGAAGATTCCAACGATGTTGAGAAATCCGCTCTCGAAATCATTCGGTTTGCGCCGCGCCGCGTAACTCTGCCACCGAACCAACCCCAATCGATCCGCGTTGGCTTGCAGGGTACAGAAGCGCTGCCCGATGGCGAGTATCGCGCCCATATGCTTTTCCGTGCAATTCCTAAAACACCCGATGCTACCGGCGAAGATATGCAGGCTAATGGTTTGAAAATAAATCTTATTCCTGTTTATGGCGTCACGATTCCTGTCATTGTTCGCAAAGGCGAGCTGAAAGCGACTGCTGCCATTGCCAATGCTTTAATCGCGCGCGATGCCGAGGGAGCGACACTGCAATTCGATCTCAGCCGCCAAGGCGACCGCTCGGTTTTTGGTGAAGTGCACGTCACCCAACCCGGCGGCTCAGAACCTTTGCTGATTGCCAAAGGGATCGCGGTCTATCCCGAACGGCTGTCGCGCATTGTATCGTTGCCGCTTGATGGTCAAGCAGCTGCGAAAATGTCGGGTGAAGTCATTATATCCTATTATGAAACGCCAGAGGCGGGCGGCGGTTTGATTGCGCAATTGCGCACCGTGCTGCGCTGACCGGCTAAGTCTAAAAGAGATCTGAAAAGCGCCGATGCGCTCATTGTTTCCATCTATAGCCCAAAGGCTGATGAGGCTGGCAGTTGTTGCCGGCCTTTTAGCCGTTCCTGCGTCCGGCGCAGAGGCGGCTTGGCAGCCCAACGAAGACGATGCTTTGCTGTTTGATGTCCGGGTTGGCCAGCTGCGCGTAGGCAACGGCGTCCGCGGTTATCAGACAGACAGTGGTGTTTGCGTCGATTTGGGCGATGTTATTCTGGCTTTTGACCTGCCCGTCAGGCTCGACAAAAAGTCGCGCCGCGCAACTGGTTGGCTGTTTGAAGAAACCCGGACCTTTACCTTGGACCGCGAAGCCAACACAGTACAAATCATGAACAAAATGCAAAAACTCGGTGCGCTCGATATTCACGATGTTCCGGAAGGCTGGTGTGTTGGGACGCAAACGCTGTCCAGCTGGCTGAATATTGAAGTCAAAGCGGATCTGTCCAACGCTTTGCTGGTGGTAAAGGCTGACCGCAAGCTGCCGTTTGAAATGGCAGAGGAGCGTAAAGCGCGTTCCGGCAAGACACGGCCAACGGCACAGTTTGATCTGTCGGCGCTGCCGCAAGCAAAAGACCCCTATCGTTTTTGGCGTACGCCATCGATTGACGTTGTGGCGTCAGTAAGTGGCCGCAAAGAGCCGCTCGGCGGCCTTTCGGTAGATCGCCGCTACGAACTTTATGTGAGCGGCGAAATTGCACAGGCCAGCTTTGACGCGCGGCTTTCATCGAACAACCACGGCGTGCCCGAAACGCTGCGGTTGCGTGCTTACCGCACGGATCCCAATGCAGGGCTGCTGGGGCCCTTAAAGGCTACCCATTTCGCACTTGGTGATGTTTCGACTGTTTCGTCACCTTTGGCTGCGCAAAATACGGCTGGGCGCGGCTTGTTTGTGACTAACCGTCCGATCGGGCGCCCTGATAGCTTTGATCGCACCAATTTTCGCGGCGAGCTTCCAGATGGCTGGGATGCGGAATTGTACCGCAACGAACAGTTGATTGGGTATCTGCAAAGCCGTGGTGATGGGCGCTATGAATTTCTCGATGTGCCGCTGCAATACGGCCAGAACCGCTTTGAAATTGTGCTGTATGGCCCGCAGGGTCAGATTCGCCGCGATATTCAACTGATACCGGTTGGACCCGATTCGATCCCGCCACGTGAAACCTATTACTGGGCGGCAATTCAGGATGCGGGAAGAGATCTGATCGATTTTGGATCGCTTGACCAATTGCAGTATGTCGGCTGGCGTGCAGGTGTCGGCGTTGAACGTGGCCTTGATACGCGAACGTCAATCGGGGCCACACTGTTTACGTCGGAATATCTGGGGCAACGCGACTATTATTTCGAAAGTTCGGTGCGCAGAGCCGTAGGCCCGGCGCTTGTCGAGTTGGCAGCGGCTGGCAATGCACGCGGCGGCCATGCTTTGCGCGCCCAGATGCTGGGCCAATTGGGGCAAACGCTGATTAGTGCGGAATCGGTATGGCTTAGCGGCGCGTTCCGCAGCGAACGCTATGATGCGGATCTGCGCAGCGAACACAATATTTCGGTCGATCATAGCTTTAAATTTGGCAATAAGCATGTGCCTCTGTCGCTCCAGGGTGCTTATAAAAAACGCCTTAATGGCGATACGACTTTAGAAGGCGTTGCAAGATTATCATTTAATATCAAACAGATAACTGCAACCACTGAAATACTCTGGGAACAGAATAAGAATGCCTTTGGGTCCGATCCCCCAGGACGCCTTGACGCTGCATTGCGCCTGAATGGCCGGGTTGGCAGTCTGCGCTTGCGCGGCGAAGCAAAATTTGGATTGTCAGGACAGGCGGGTTTTCGCGAATCGAAGATTACGGCCGAATGGCGCGCCGGGGAAACCTCCGATTGGCGTGCGGAGCTGGGCTATGAAGCTGCCGCCAAGCGCGGTTTGGCTGGCATTGGCTATACGCGGCGGTTCGAAAAGTTTGCTTTAACCGGGCAGATGCGCGGCGCAAGCGATGGTGCGGTTTCGGCCGGTCTCAGCCTTGCGTTCAGTCTTGGACCCGATCCGGTCCGTGGCGGTTTCCGGATGTCTTCGGAAAAACTGGCCGCGAGCGGACAGGCTTATGCTGTTGTTTTTCAGGACCAGAATGCAGATGGCGTCCGTCAACCCAATGAACCGGTCGAAAAGGCGGTTGAATTGACGGCTGGGCTTAGCGGCCGTGGTCAACCAACCGACGAGCGCGGGCGTACTTTCATTGGAGGGTTGACGCCATTTGTGCCGGTATTGATCGGCATCGATGCCTCGAGTCTGCCTGATCCCTTTATTCAACCTTCAACCAGCGGAGTTGTCGTCACCCCGCGTCCCGGAATTCCTGTGGTGATCGAGCTGCCTTTGGTATCGGCTGGGGAAATTTCCGGAACACTTCTGCGTGAAGGTGGCCGGGTGCTGAGCGGTGTGGAGATTGAGTTGCTCGACAAAGCTGGCCGCGTGGTCAAAAGCACACGCAGCGAATATGATGGGTTTTTCCTCTTCGAAAGTGTGCCTTACGGTCAATACAGACTGCGCATTGCCGCCTTGTCCGCCACTGTTGTTCGCGTGAATCCGGAAATCTCTTTGGTCGCGGAGTTGAGCGTAAAACGGGGAACCGCGGATCTGGGCCAAGTGGTTGTGCGCGATGCGACGCGGTTCGCCGAGGCAAAGCTGTCGCCGTCGCCGTCGCACCAGTAACTCTTTGCCCATTTCAGCCGAACAGCGGTATTGGGGATTGATTGGAATAGGCATACCATATCCCAATCGGTCAGTAGGAGCGTTGCATGGCGATATCTGGATCAAGCGATGTGGTCGCAATATCAGAACTTTCGACTGTCCAACCAAAGGCAGGAGATCTGGTGAAACGCCACAGGCTTTCGACGCGCGTCTGGCACTGGACGAATGCGCTATCGTTGCTTGTGTTGTTTATGAGCGGCCTCATGATCTTTAACGCTTATCCCCGCCTGCATTGGGGAAATTTCGGTTCCAGCCACGATCCGGCCTGGCTGGAAATTGGCGGCGATGACAAACGCGGTTTTGCAAAGATCGGAACCGTCGAAATCAACACGACGGGCGTGTTGGGGCATTGGCGCAACGCGGACGGTGAGTTGCGAAACCATGCCTTTCCCTCTTGGGCAACGATCCCGTCGCGGTTCTCGCTTCCGGTTGCGCGGAACTGGCATTTGGCCGTCGCTTGGGTGATGTCGTTAGCCTTGGCGCTGTTCATGCTGCGCGCGATGTTCAACGGGCATATCGCAAAAGACTTGCATATCTGCCGTGCTGAATGGTCACCCAAGCATATTTGGCACGACATAAAAGACCATGCGCGCCTGCGCTTTCCAACGGGCCCAGAAGCATTGAAACATACAATATTACAGAAACTTAGCTATATTGGCGTGATTTTTATACTGATCCCGCTGATGATAGTGACCGGTCTGTGCATGTCGCCAGGAATGAATGCGGCACTGCCGTGGCTGGTCGAGTTTTTTGGCGGACGACAATCGGCGCGCTCGGTCCATTTTATCTGCGCATTTTTGCTTTTGGGCTTTTTCTTCGTACACATCCTGATGGTGATAATGTCCGGTCCGTTTAACCAAGTGCGCTCTATCGTTACAGGGAACTACCGAATGCCGGGCAAAGCGACGACCGCCGCCGCTGAGTTAGAACTATGAGCAAGCTCATTATCCCGCGCCGCCGTTTCTTGGGCGGTCTTGCAGCGGGTGCAAGTGGATTGATGCTGAGCGGCTGTGATTCGATCGTCGATAACGACGATGTGCTGGCGACAGTCCGCAAAGCAGATGCGCTTACCTACCAAGTTCAACGGTCGCTGGTTAGTCGCCAAGCAATGGCGCAGGAATTTTCCAAAGAACAGATGTCACCGGTTTTCAAAGTCAATGGTTCCCCCACCGTGGACACGCCCGAATACCAGCACCATGTTCGCGAAGGCTTTGCTAACTGGCAGCTAAAAATTGGCGGGCTGGTGGCAAAGCCGCAAAGCTTTAATCTTGCCCAATTGATGCAACTGCCCGCTCGTGAACAGATCACCCGCCATGATTGTGTTGAAGGTTGGAGCGCGATTGGCCAGTGGCGCGGCACGCCGCTGGCGCTGATCCTGAAAGCCGCAGGGCTATCGTCGCGTGCGCGCTATCTGGTTTTTCACTGCGCCGATACGCTCGATGGTCTGCCTTATTATGAATCGATCGATTTGGTCGATGCGTTCCACCCGCAAACCATCCTTGCCTGGAGCATGAACGGGCAGATGCTGCCCGTCGCCCACGGCGCCCCATTACGGCTGCGCGTCGAACGCTTACTGGGCTATAAGCACGCGAAATATGTGAACCGGATAGAGGCCGTCTCGTCCTTTGCTGATATTGGCCAAGGCGCCGGCGGATATTGGGAAGATGTGTCCGGCTATGAATATTATGGCGGGATCTAGCCAGAGTTGCTAGCGCGCAACCATGACTATGCAAACTATCAGCAACAACCACAGTTTTGGCGGAACGCAAGGCGTTTACAAGCACCGTTCGTCCGAAACTGGCACCGAAATGACCTTCTCGGTCTTTGTTCCCGCTCATGCGCTCGGGTCAAAGCTGCCTGTGATCTGGTATTTGTCCGGCCTGACCTGTACCCACGCCAATGTTACAGAAAAGGGCGAATATCGCCGGGTATGCGCAGAGCTTGGATTGATCTTTGTCGCACCCGATACCTCTCCGCGCGGCGAAGGGGTCGCAGATGACGCAGAAGGTGCCTATGATTTCGGACTCGGCGCCGGGTTTTACGTCGATGCGACTGAGCAGCCCTTTGCCGCGCATTATCGCATGCGCAGCTATATCGAAACCGAACTGCCCGCGATTATCGCCGAACAATTTCCGGCGGATATGGCGCGGCAAGGGATTATGGGACATTCGATGGGCGGCCATGGCGCGTTGACGACCGCGTTGCGCAATCCCGCGCGGTTTCGATCTGCGTCGGCCTTTGCGCCCATCGTTGCGCCATCTTTAGTGCCTTGGGGGCAAAAGGCGTTGACCGGCTATCTTGGGGCGGACCAAGCGGCTTGGGCGGATTATGATGCGTGCGCTTTGATCGAAGGCGGGGCGCGGTTACCTGATTTGTTGGTCGATCAGGGTGCTGCCGACCATTTCCTCATCGAACAACTGCGAACGCATTTGCTTGCGCAAAGTTGCGAGGCGGCTGGGCAGCCGGCAACTATCCGTATTCAGCCGGGCTATGATCATAGCTATTATTTTATTGCGACGTTCATGGAAGACCATCTTCGCTGGCACGCCGAACGGTTGGGATGAAAATTCTCGGCGCGATCTTGGCCGGTGGACAGTCTCGTCGTTTTGGTTCGGATAAAGCACGGGCTCTGTTTAAGGGAAAGCCGCTGCTGGAGCATGCCGCCGATGCACTCCGCCCCGTCTGCGCGCAGCTGGTCGTCGCGGGCCGCGAATGGGCCAACATACATAGCGTTATTGACCTGCCCACCCCCGGACTTGGCCCCTTAGGAGGGCTGGCGGGCGCGCTTCATTATGCCGAGAGCCAAGGCTTTGACGCTGTGCTATCAAGCGGGTGCGACATCGCTGGACTGCCGTTCGATTTGCTGCAGCGGTTGGGAACGGGTCCCAGCATTTTTGACAAGCTGCCGATCATCGGCATTTGGCCCAGCGCCTTGGCAGAGCCGTTAGTGGAATGGATGTCCGACCCGCGAAACCGGTCGGTCTATCGCTTTGCGGATCATATCGGTGCGCGACGCGTAATTGCGCCCGACGGCCTCATCAATGTAAACCAGAACAGCGACTTGCACCTCTCCTAGCTTCTATCCTAATCCCACACGTTCCGTCCCTTTCCCTTGGTGGATGATCGTCTATAGGGAGTGGCATGATCTGCGCTGACACGCCTTTTGTTTTGTTGGATGATGCCCGCCAGTCTGGAGCGTCGCCAACGCGGCTGTACCGTGCACCTGTTAAGACCATAGCTGCCGATAATGCAGAGGGTGTTTCGGGCGTATTGGACGAGTTGTACGAAGCGCAGGCTGCTGGGCTGCATGCCGCCGGGTTCATGGCCTATGAAGCAGGCTTTGCTTTGGAAGCCAGGCTGGCGGATCGCCTTGAAGGTCGATCGGTTCCTGCGCCGCTTGCGTGGTTCGGGCTGTTTGAAGGCTTTGAAACTCTTGACGCCAAGACGCTACCGTCATTGCTCCCCGATCCCGAGGGCGCGTGGCTCGGGCCGTTACGCCCTAAAGTAGCGCGAGCCGACTATGCGCTGGGCTTTGACGCTGTTGAGCAGTTCATTACCGAAGGCGATATTTACCAAGCTAATCTAACCTTTCGTGCGCAAGCCCTTTACGCCGGAAATCCCCTTGCGCTTTATGCCGCGATCCGTCCGCGGGCCGCTGCTGGATATGGCGGGGTTATTTGGACAGGAGATCAGTGGTTTCTGTCGTTTTCGCCCGAGCTCTTTTTTGCTTTGAAAGACGGACGGATCACCACCAAGCCGATGAAGGGAACCGCAGTACGCCATGCTGATCCGGCAATAGATGCCGCAATCGTTCAGGAATTGCGGACCGACCCCAAACAACGGGCGGAAAATTTGATGATCGTTGATTTGTTGCGCAACGATGTGTCGCGGGTTGCGAAACCCGGCACAGTCGAAGTGCCTGAACTGTTTGCAGTCGAAACGTATCCGACTGTGCACCAGATGACATCGACGGTCACAGCGCAGCTTGCCGATGAATTGGGGGCCGTTGATCTTATTCGTGCCATTTATCCCTGCGGTTCCATCACAGGAGCACCAAAAATTCGGGCGATGGAAATTATCGATACGGTCGAAACCGAACCGCGTGGCATTTATTGTGGCTCTATTGGGCGAATTGACGCCAATGGTGATGCGGCCTTCAACGTTGCGATCCGAACATTTCACTTGAACAACGGCACAAAGCAGGTTTCTGTCGGACTGGGCTCCGGCGTGGTTGCTGACTCAAACAGAGATGCCGAATGGGCAGAATGCCTTGCCAAGGGGGAGTTTGCGCGGGTGGCAGAACGGAATTTCGACCTTATCGAAACAATGCGGTTTGAACCGACGAGTGGCATTGCCCGATTGGAGCTGCATCTTGACCGGATGAAAGAAAGCGCCCGCGCCCTTGGTTTTGCATTTGATCGGCACGAAGCGCGCAACCGCCTTCACGCAGCGATCTTTCATTTGACGGATCCGGCAAAGCTGCGGCTGGTTGCCTCGCGCGGCGGCGCTTTGGCCATCGAGTTGCGTCCGCTGCCATCGGTCTCCCCTAAACCATGGACCGTCAAAATTGTGCCGCTGCCCGTTGATTCCCAAGATTTTCGGTTATCGCATAAGACTAGCGACCGGGCCTTTTACGATCAGGCGCGCCTTGCGTCAGGCACGGACGAAGTGCTGTTTACCGATCCTGATGGTTTTTTGACCGAGGGCAGTATCACTGCGCTGTTTGTTGAACGCGGTTCTGTGCTCATGACGCCACCTTTGGCGCGCGGGCTATTACCCTCAATTTTGCGCCGTGAACTGATTGAATGCGGCAAGGCAATCGAGGCGGACCTTCGCCCCGAGGATTTGGCCGATGGCTTCTTACTAGGCAACAGTCTGCGCGGCCTTTTTCCTGCGCGGCGGGTTGCGTAATTTCCGGCGAGCCGATAGGGGCTGCGGCGTAATCTTGTTCAACATTACCAGTCAGCAGGAAACAGAAATGATCGAACGGCTTTCTTCCGCAATGGGCCGCATCGCGCCTTCACCAACGCTTGCGATGTCCACGCGTGTGCTTGAATTGAAAGCGCAGGGGATCGACGTGATCGGCTTGTCCGCAGGCGAACCCGATTACGACACGCCTGATTTTGTGAAGGATGCCGCGATTGAGGCAATCCGCGCCGGCAAAACCAAATACACTGCGGTTGATGGCATCCCCGAGTTGAAGGCTGCAATCCGCGCCAAGTTCAAACGTGATAACGGCATCGAATATGGCGCCAAGCAGATCACGGTCAATTCGGGCGGTAAGCACACGTTGTTTAATGCAATTGCGGCGACGGTTGATGTCGGCGACGAAGTCATTATCCCCGCGCCTTACTGGGTCAGCTATCCCGATATCGTCCAATTCGCAGGCGGTACGCCGGTTATTTTGCTGGCTAGCGCTGCGCAGGGTTACAAGATTACACCAGAACAGCTGGACGCGGCGATCACACCGAAAACCCGCTGGCTGATTCTCAATTCGCCATCGAACCCGACAGGCGCAGCCTATAGCGCGATGGAATTGCAGGCGCTTGGCGAAGTGTTGATGCGGCATCCGCAAGTGCTGCTGCTGACCGATGATATGTATGAGCATATCTGGTACGCGCAGCAACCGTTCGTGACGATGCTGGAAGTCTGCCCCGATTTGTACGATCGCACGCTAACGATGAACGGCGCTTCAAAAGCCTATGCCATGACCGGTTGGCGGATTGGCTATGCCGGTGGCCCTGAATGGATCATCAAAGCGATGGCCGATCTGCAATCGCAATCGACAAGCAACCCGTGTTCTATCAGTCAATATGCGGTGACAGCGGCGCTGAACGGTCCGCAAGACTTTTTGAAAGAACGCAACGCGAAGTTTAAGGAACGCCGCGATCTGGTGGTGGCGATGTTGAACGATGCGCCCGGCCTTAACTGCCCGACACCCGAGGGCGCGTTTTACGTCTATCCCGATGCCAGCGGCGTGATGGGAAAGACCACGCCAAAGGGTAAGAAGATCGAAACCGATGCGGATCTGATCGACTATTTCCTCGACGATCACCGCGTAGCGGCGGTACATGGCGCGGCCTTTGGCCTCTCCCCGGGTTTCCGGATCAGCTATGCGACATCGAACGAGGCGCTGCGTGAGGCGTGCACGCGCATCCAGTCGGCGTGCGCTGATCTCGCTTGACCGCAAATTGCAGAAAACGGAGGGTTGTTAAGGCGGGTTTAACCCCCGCCATGCTTAGAAAACCGTATTGAAATTGTAACCAAACGGCGCTTTCCTGCGAAACAGCCCAAGACAGAATGTTGGCATATGAAACAGTTTTTTTCTTTTGTGCGTTCCGAACTATTCCTCAGCCTAGCGGGCGGTTTCGCCCTTGGCCTTGCAGGAATGGCGATGGTTAAACCAGCGAGCGCAACGTCGGAAAAAGCTGAGGCTGGTGCGGTTCTGGTCGAAGGAACAATTCAAGGTGCCGCCTATCATGGAAAACGCGTCCGTTAAAACCCCCCGTTGGATCACAGCTTGCTGCGCAGCCGCTTTGCTTGGCAGCGGAGCCTATTATTTTTCTGACAGCGATAACGCAGCCATTGGCGTTGCTTATGCTGCCGAGGGCAAAGCTATCGCGGCGCCTGCCGCAAAAATCACAGAAGCCAAAGGCGAACAGGTCGCGATCTTTGCAGGCGGTTGTTTTTGGGGCGTCGAAGGCGTTTACGAGCGCGTCGATGGCGTGACCCGTGTTGAATCGGGCTATGCCGGCGGTTCCAAATCGGATGCCGATTATGATCGGGTTAGCGATGGCCGGACCAAACATGCCGAAGTGGTGCGGATTGTTTACGATCCCGCGCGGGTCAACTACGATACGTTGCTCCACATCTTCTTTTCCGTCGCGCACAACCCGACAGAGCTGAACCACCAAGGTCCCGATACCGGCCCACAATACCGTTCCGCCATCTTTCCCGAAAATGAGGCACAGCGCAGTGCCGCAGAATCCTACATTAAGCAGCTGGATAAAGCGAAAAGCTGGCGGCAACCCATCGTCACGCGGATCGAAAGCGGTGCGTTTTTCCCGGCGGAAGCCTATCACCAGGACTATATGGCGAATAACCCGAACAGCGGGTATATTCTGCGCTTCGATGTGCCAAAGGTGACGGCGTTGAAGCAGTTGTTCCCTAATATCTATCGCGGAAAGTAGCAATTAATCAGTTGCTTAGGCATATGCTTGATGTGTCTTGACGTCACTCCCGTGCGGGGCTTTCTAGCGGCGATATGCCGGGATTGCCCAGCCACGGTGGATCGCCATCGCGCGTAATCCAAATCCGGCAATCGCGCTAATACAGGCGGCTGGCAGAAGCAATATGTCAAGCCACAACAATACAACGAACAGCCCCGATGCCAAAGCAGCGGCAGTCACGTAGATTTCGGGCTTTAACAAAATCGACGGCTCGCCAGCCAGAATGTCGCGGATGATCCCGCCAACGCAGGCCGTG
>JANOTI010000191.1:0-6468 GCA_031416255.1 Sphingomonadales bacterium
AGAAAAGCGGACTAGAAAAAATCAAACCATCTCCGACAACGTTGCCAAACACTCCCGCGCCAGCAGCTTGCACCGCTCCGGTGACCAGCCTTGGTCGGGGTCGTTGTTGTCGGTGGTGTCCTTAAAGGGCATTTCCAGCGTCATCGACACACAGCCATGTGACGGCCCAAACCGCTCCGCCAGCTGGTTGGTGGACATCGTCAGGTTGGCTTTGCCTTTGCCTGATACGGGATAGCCCAGCTTGGTCTGAAAATCGGGGGTGCGTGCCGCCAGCCGGTCGATGAACGCTTGGTAGCGTTCGCCTTGATCGTCGGTCCAGCTTGGGATGCCGTTAAAGCCTGCCATAAAGGCGGCGGGGATAGCTTCGTCGCCGTGGACGTCCATCGCCCAATGCACGCCAGTTGCGTCCATCGCGTTGCGGATTGCCAGCACTTCGGGGCTGCGTTCGGCGCTAGGTTCGGCCCATTCGCGGTTCAGGTTTACACCTGCGTAATTGGTGCGCAGATGCCCACGGCAGCTGCCATCGGGGTTGCAGTTTGGCACGATATGGATGCGGCATTTTTCCAGCAATTTGCGTGCATGCGGGTCGGCAGGGTCGGTCAGCATATCGAGCGCACCCTCGGCCCAATGTTCCGCCATGCTCTCACCGGGGTGCTGCCGCGCATAAAGCCAGACCTGCGTGTCACCGCTGCCCATTTCAAGGCAATCAATTGGTTGCCCTTCAAGGCTGTGGCCAAGGCAACGATACTCAACGCCTTCAAGGCCCGCCGTGTCCGCTATCAGATCATGGTGCCGCTCCATGCTATACGGCGCGAAATACGCGAACCAGGCAAGGCCGCTGACCGAGGTGTAGCGGATCGTCAGCGTTCCGCCATCGGCGTCTTTGTCATACTCCGTATCGGCGCGGTCCCAGTAATCGCGGTCTTCGGATACACAGGCGCGATAGCCGGGCCAGCCGCCGGGATAGGCGCTGCTTTCCATGCCGGTGAGTTTGAGGGTGATCTCCACGCCTGGTTCCGCTGCAACGCGGAAATGGAACCATTGCGCAAATTCCGATTCGCGGTCTTTGCGAATCGAAAGCGTTGCCGCTGCGCCGGTGATGGAGTGAACGATGATGTTGCCGCTATCGAAAGCGACATTGATGTCTGATATTGCCATGTCGGGGTTTCTAGCGGCATCGGTGAATAAATAAACCGGTCAATGTTCGGCGGGCGCTTTGCAGTTTTGCTCGAACTATCTCACGTCGGTTTGCGCTGAGTAGGTGCTGAGGCCCGGAGCGAAGCGGCGAAGTGCCGTATCGAAGTGCCGAGGTCCTTCGATACACCCTTCAGCCTTGGGCTTCAGGGCACTCAGGACTAACGGGGTTGGCTAAGGCACCGTAACCGTCTCACCCGATTTGCCGGGGAAATCGGCGAACAAAGCCGCCGCCAGTTTCGATGCCGCAATGCCCGGTTGCGCAGCGGGTGACGTAGCGCCTGCGCTCTGCACAGCGCGGCCTTCCCAGATCACCAGATTGTCGGCGCGACGCAGAAGCCGGACGCTAAGTGTTGTCTCCACGCGGTCTTTGTTGCCCAGCGCGCTTATATCAAGGCCAAGGCCAAGGCCGACGCCCGAGCCGTAGCTGCCCGTCGAGCCGCCAACGCCAACCGATACCGGCGAACGCTGCGCCGCCTCGACTTTGCGTGCGTTGACTGTGACTTCAGCAATTACGTCGCTGTTATCCAGCCTTTCACTATAGCCAACTCGCTGCATTTCCCGCGCCACAGCGGCGAGATAGGGCGAGAGCGACAAGCCATCGTCCGCCTTGGCTGGTGTCGCCACATAGCTGCCATTCCCGTAAACATAGCCATCGGCCAAACGGTTGAACCGCGTGACCTCGACAGGGCCGGTGGGGACGACGCAGGCGGTAAGCGTTAAGGACAAAGCGAACGCGGAAATCAGGACAAGTTTTTTCATGGGCCAACCCTAAACCTACCCTGCGAAAGCCGCAATGGCGCTTGACTTTATTTGACGTCTCCCATAGTTGCGCGCCTTCAAATCCGGCCTTTGGGCCCCAAATTTACGGAACAATCCGATGAAAGTCGTCAATTCACTCAAGTCGCTTAAGGGCCGTCACCGCGACAACCGCGTGATTCGCCGTCGTGGTCGCACCTATGTGATCAACAAAACCAACGGCCGTTTCAAAGCGCGCCAAGGCTGATTCACCGGGGTGATTCGTCACCCTGCTTTTTTAGTGGCAAAAGCATTGACCGCCCCGATCCATTCGCGGGCGGTTTTTTGCTGTCTGAAATTGGCGCGATGACACAGGTCAGCACAGTCGTTTTCGATGTTGGCCGCGTGCTGGTGCAATGGGACTTGCGGCATTTGTTCGTAAAGTTGATTGATGATGCAGCGGAGCTTGACTGGTTCTTGGCAAATGTCGTCACGCCAGAATGGCATTTTCAGCATGACGCAGGCCGTCCGCTGGCAGAGATGCTGCCAGAGTTAAAGGCGCAATATCCCGCCTATGCAACGCATATTGATGCCTATGCCACGCGTTTTAACGAAACTATTCCCGGGTCAGTGCCGGGTTCATATGCGATTGTCGAAGAACTCGCTGCGCGCGGTGTGCCGCTGTTTGCGATCACCAATTTTGGCGCAGAGTTTTGGGAGAAGTTTCGCCCAACCCAACCGATTTTCAACCATTTCCGCGACATCATCGTGTCCGGCGTTGAGAAAATGGTGAAGCCTGACGCGGCAATCTACCAGCTAGCGGTGACCCGCTTTGGTCTATCGCCGGGTGAAGCGATCTTTATCGACGATAACCTGGACAATGTTATTGCGGCGCGACAGAACGGCTTTGTCGCGCATCACTTCACAGATGCCGAAACATTACGAGTAGAGCTCCTCGAACTCAGGCTTCTTTAGCGCACTGATCAGCTGCAAAAACTAATGGCGACAAAGTATGTGAAAAAGGCGGGAAGAAAAGAAGGGGTTGCCCGACGTGCTTCCCTTCTTCTTCTTTCCTTCCCGCCTTTTTCACATACTAACACCCGTTCAAGCGCATCAATTCAAGCCTTCCCATTGCGCGAAAGCTGTGCTTAAGCCTCCAGCAAATCTGGCATTACAAGGACGCATCTTCCCATGAATATCCACGAATATCAGGCAAAAGAACTGCTCGCGAAATTTGGTGTGGCTGTACCCGCCGGTATTGCTGCCCTCAGCGTTGAAGAAGCCATCGCCGCTGCGAAGCAACTTCCCGGTCCGCTCTATGTCGTGAAATCGCAGATTCACGCTGGCGGTCGCGGTAAAGGCAAGTTCAAGGAACTCGGTCCCGATGCCAAGGGCGGCGTTCGCTTGGCGTTCAACCTGGATGAGGTTGAATCGCATGCGCGGGAAATGCTAGGCAACACGCTGGTGACGATCCAGACCGGACCAGAGGGTAAGCAAGTCAACCGCCTGTACATCACCGATGGCGCGGACATTAAGCAAGAATTCTACCTCGCGCTGCTGGTGGATCGGGGATCGAGCCGGATTGCGATTGTAGCGTCGACCGAAGGCGGAATGAATATCGAGGATGTCGCGCACGACACGCCCGAAAAAATCCACACCATCCTGATTGATCCTGCAACCGGCCTGATGCCGCATCATGGCCGCAGCGTTTCTAAAGCATTGGGTCTGTCCGGCGATTTAGCGAAACAATGCGCGAAAGTGCTAAGTTCGCTTTACGCCGCGTTTGTTGGCACCGATGCCGAACAGATTGAAATCAATCCACTGGCTGTCTGCAAAGGCGCAGAGGGCGACGAGCTGTTGGTGCTCGACGCTAAGGTCAGCTTTGATGGCAACGCTATGTTCCGCCATAAAGACTTGGTCCCGTTACGCGATCTGACGGAAGAAGACCCTGCCGAGGTAGAGGCCAGCGATTATGATCTGGCGTATATTAAACTCGACGGCAATATCGGCTGCATGGTCAACGGCGCTGGTCTTGCTATGGCGACGATGGATATCATTAAACTTAACGGCGAATTCCCTGCCAACTTCCTCGATGTCGGCGGCGGCGCGAACAAGGAGAAAGTGACCGCAGCGTTCAAGATTATCCTGAAAGACCCTGCGGTCAAAGGCATCCTAGTCAACATTTTTGGCGGCATCATGAAATGCGACATCATTGCCGAGGGTATTGTAGCGGCGGCCAAGGAAGTGAACCTGTCGGTTCCGTTGGTTGTGCGGTTGGAAGGCACCAATGTGCAGCAGGGTAAAGACATACTGGCGAACAGCGGCTTGCCGATTGTCGCGGCCAATGACTTGGGCGATGCAGCACAGAAGATTGTTGCCGAGGTTCGGAACGCGGCTTGATTTTTCCCCTCTCCCCTTGCGGGAGAGGGAGCGAGACTTGCGAGCTTTCTCGCTAGTCCCAGCTGGAGAGGGGTTACAGTCTTGGAGGCCTACCCCCTCACCAAGAGTTACTAAGGCAACAAGTTGCCAAGCAACTCTATCCTCTCCCGCAGGGGGAGAGGAGGAAGAAGACGATCCACTTGACGTTCACGTAAACGTCAAGCATAGGGCGGAAAGTATTTTAGCCTCCGGCTATCGTGCCGGTTCGGTGATTCGATTGGAGAAGGAACAGTCCCATGAAAATCCTCGTCCCCGTAAAGCGGGTGATCGATTATAACGTAAAGCCACGGGTTAAAGCCGATGGTACTGGTGTTGATCTTGCCAATGTAAAAATGTCGATGAACCCGTTTGACGAAATCGCGGTCGAAGAAGCGCTGCGTTTGCGTGAAAAGGGTGCCGCGACCGAAGTCATCGCTGTCTCTGTTGGCCCTGAAAAGGCGCAGGAAACATTGCGTACCGCGCTCGCCATGGGTGCGGACCGCGCAATCCTCGTCGTTGCCGAAGACGTTGAGCCGCTGGGAGTGGCCAAGCTGCTCGCCAAGATCATGGAAGAAGAGGCCCCCGGCCTTGTTATCCTGGGCAAGCAAGCGATTGACGATGATTCGAACCAGACAGGGCAAATGCTCGCTGCACTCACCGGCCGTCCGCAAGGCACCTTTGCCAGCGCGGTTGAAGTGTCGGGCGACAGTGTGTCGGTAACGCGCGAAGTTGATGGCGGATCGGAAACGGTTTCGCTGAAAACGCCTGCGATCATCACCACTGACCTTCGTTTGAACGAACCGCGTTATGCGTCTTTGCCAAACATCATGAAGGCTAAGTCAAAGCCGATGGCGATGAAGACCGCTGCCGATTATGGCGTGGACGTATCGCCGCGTCTGAAGACGCTGAAAGTCAACGAGCCACCAGTGCGCAGTGCGGGGATCAAAGTTCCCGATGTCGACACGCTGGTCGCCAAACTTAAAGAGATGGGAGTCGCATAATGGCCGTTCTCGTTTATGCCGAACATGACAATGCGTCGTTAAAGGACGCAACTTTGGCTGTTGTTACCGCAGCTAGCCAATTGGGTGAAGTCCATGTGCTTGTCGCTGGCCATAATTGCGATGCTGCGGCGCAGGCTGCGGCAAAGGTTGCCGGTGTTGCAAAGGTGCATGTTGCCGATGATGCAGCATTCGCCAATCAACTGGCTGAAAACGTCGCACCGTTGGTCGCGGGCCTAATGGGCCATCACGACGCCGTGTTGTTCCCCGCGACTGCCCACGGTAAAAACATCGCTCCGCGCGTTGCGGCGTTGCTGGACGTGATGCAAATCTCGGACATACTAACCGTTGAAAGCGCCGATACCTTCACACGGCCGATCTATGCTGGCAACGCGATTGCCACTGTGCAGTCGACGGATGCCAAAAAGGTGATCACCGTTCGCGGCACCGCCTTTGCCAAGGCCGAACCCACCGGTGGTTCTGCATCGGTCGAGGCAGTTTCGGGCAACGGCGATGCGGGCATCTCCCGCTTTGTCGGCAGCGAAATCGCAAAGCTTGAACGCCCCGAACTGACAGCGGCAAAGATCATCGTCTCCGGCGGCCGTGCGTTGAAAGATGGGGCAACGTTTGAAGCAACCATCTTCCCGCTCGCCGATAAACTGGGTGCCGCCGTTGGCGCATCGCGCGCTGCGGTCGATGCCGGCTATGTCCCCAACGACTATCAGGTCGGCCAAACCGGCAAGATCGTCGCCCCAGAAATCTATATCGCCATCGGCATCTCCGGCGCGATCCAGCATCTGGCAGGCATGAAAGACAGCAAAACCATCATCGCCATCAACAAAGACGAAGACGCCCCGATTTTTCAGGTGGCGGATATCGGGCTGGTTGGGGATTTGTTCAACGTGGTGCCGGAGTTGACCGGGAAGCTATAGTTACAGACCGAACACTTGCTTTAAATTCTAAATGGGGCGGCTGGAAAACAGTCGCCCTTTTTGTTGCGCGAGTATCTGTTAATCTATAGAATGTTGTAATGAAGTATTCTTTGTTCACGGCCATCACGTTTTGTGCGCTTATCGTTTCCACTCAAGCGCAGGCAAAAAAAGAGCCGTTGCGGCTAAAG
>JANOTI010000192.1:0-7558 GCA_031416255.1 Sphingomonadales bacterium
CGACCTGAAACGCGAATGGAATGAATTTGAATGGATGGGTGCCTTGTCGCGTGAAACCGGATTGCCGGTGACTTTCGCCGCGCTGCAATCCATCGCCAAGGAACTGCCGCTCGATGAACAAATCAGCGAGATGCGCGCGCAGAATGATAACGGTGCGAACATCGTCGCGCAAATTGCGCTGCGCGGGAACGGTATCATGATGGCGTGGCAGGGGACGGTGCATCCGTTCCGTTTCTCGCCGGTCTGGGCCGAAATTGATGCGTTGCCATGGGATCATCAACGGGCGAAACTGAAAGACCCGGCGTTCAAACAACGGATGTTGGAAAGCCCGCCCGAAATTCCTGACGTTGATGTGGCGGACCTGTACCGGATTATCGCGGGCGGCTGGATGCTGCAATTCGAGATGGGGC
Source organism: Sphingomonadales bacterium (assembly GCA_031416255.1). Taxonomy (GTDB): domain Bacteria; phylum Pseudomonadota; class Alphaproteobacteria; order Sphingomonadales; family Sphingomonadaceae; genus Sphingorhabdus_B. The sequence goes on from JANOTI010000192.1 coordinate 411, forward strand.
CGGATTTCAATTATGAACCAACCGCCGGCGATAGCATCGCCGCTAAAGCTGCCGCCGCTGGCAAATCGGGGATCGAATATGCCTATGACTTGTTGATGCAGGATGATGGCAAAGGTTTCATCTATTTCCCGATCCTGAATTATGCTGATGGCAATCTGAACTTCTTGGAGGCGTTACAAGAATCGTCCGACACGGTTAATTCGTTGTCCGATGGCGGCGCGCATTGCGGGACGATTTGCGATGCGGCCTCGCCCACGTTCATGCTGCAGCACTGGGTACGGGACCGCGTGGGCAAGCGGATTACGCTCGAGAACGCGATCATGCGGCAATGCTATGATACAGCGCGGCTTTATGGGTTGAATGACCGCGGCGTGCTTGCGCCCGGCTATCTGGCGGACGTTAATGTGATCGATATGGTGCAGCTGAAACTTGGCAAGCCATGGCTGGCATTTGATCTGCCAGCAGGAGGAAAACGGTTGCTGCAAAAGGCGGATGGCTATGCCTGCACTATCAAATCGGGGCAGGTGACATTCCGCAACGGCAAATATCTTGGCGTCCATCCCGGTGGCTTGATCCGGGGACCGCAGCATGCGGAAATGGCCATCGCTGCAGAATAATTCGACCCTAATTCCAGCTTAACCCTTTCGCTACGCGCCAAGTTAACCAGCGTTGGCGATACCACACTCACCAAGTGTGGAAACAAACATAGGGGGTTCAGATGTCTGCTGGCGTTTTACTAATTACGATTTCATCGCTGACCTTCGCCGCGTCATTTTTGGCGCTTTTGATGCTGATGACGGACAACGATCCCAGCTCGATTGCTTTGGCAGTGTCGGGAATGACCCCCGCAGCGCGCCGACAGGCACGGTGGGACCAGCTCGACGAAATGACCCGTATTGCTGATACAGCCATTGAAGCCCGCCGGTTGGGCAAGCGTTTCACCCGCGCCGATGCGGGTCTGTGACCGCAGACTAACGGAATACGCAGCAAGGACAGTATGTCTTCCCAAGGGCGAAATGCTCCATCCCGGCACCGCCCTTTGTCCTGAAAGCGTCTGGCGGTTGTGCCAACACCCCGGCACAACCGCCATTTTTCTCCTAAGAATTTCAGAGTCAGAACCTAATATCCCGCGGCTTGCCCGTCTTTGCGAAACTCGCTCGCGCCCCAATACACGCCTGTTTCCGGATCGCGCCAGATCGCTTGATAGCCACCAAAGGGACCAACCGCGTATTTGACCACATGCCCGCGCCGCCGCAATTCTTCGGCCACGCTGGCAGGGACACCGCTTTCGATTTCCAGCACGCCGCCGGTGGTCATCGGCATACCGCCCTCGGGTTCAGTTGAGCCATCATGATGGAACCGCGCGACGTCGCCAGCGGCCTGCACGGTCATGCCGAAATCAACCATGTTGACGACAATCTGCGCATGGCCTTGCGGCTGCATCGCGCCGCCCATGAGGCCGAACGCCATTAACGGCTTGCCGTCTTTGGTCAGAAATGCGGGGATGATGGTGTGGAAGGGGCGCTTACCGGGCTGCCAGCTGTTGGCGTGTTTGGCATCAAGCGTGAACTGCGCACCACGATCCTGAAACATGAAACCAAGCGTCCCACCTTTGCCGTCATCGGGGATCAGGCCCGACCCCATGCCGCGATAGTTGGACTGGATCAGGCTGACCATCATCCCGTTTTTGTCGGCCACAGTCATATAAATTGTGTCCTTGGCCGCACCGTCGATGGCCGAAATATCTAATGCTAGACCCGGCATGTCGTTTTGCGCTGCTGTGTCCATGTCGATTGCGGCACGCTGTTTCGCCGCGCGGTCCTTTGACAGCAATTCAGCCAAAGGCGTTTTGGCAAAATCCTGATCCGCATAAAAACGCGCGCGGTCGGCAAAGGCATGCTTTTTGGCCTCGACAAACACATGCCAAAAATCGGCCGAACCGCGGCCCATGGCTTTCAGGTCATAGCCTTCCAGGATGTTGAGCATTTGCAAGGCGGCAATACCTTGGCCGTTGGGCGGCAATTCCCAGACGTCCACGCCGCGATAGTTAACCGAGACGGGATCAATCCATTCGCTTTTATGCGCGGCAAAGTCGTCTGCCCGGTGCGGCGCGCCTATGCGTTTGAAATAGCCGTCCATCGCTGTGGCAAGCGGGCCTTTGTAGAACGCGTCCCGGCCCCCGGTTGCAATGGCCTCCAAGGTCCGGGCAAGATCGGGGTTGCGGAAAACCTCGCCTTCTTTCGGCGTTTTCCCCTCTGGCGCAAATACGCGGTGCATGTTGTCGATTTCCTCGATCACGCCTTCTTTGTGCAGCGCTTCAAAACCGGCAACATTGCCTTTCATATACTGCGCGATCAATTCGGGAACGGGCGCGCCTTTGTTTGCATAGCCGATGGTCGGCGCTAGAAGCTGCGCCATCGGCAGCGTGCCGAACTTGCTGTGCATTTCAAACCAGCCATCGACTGCACCGGGGATGGTGACAGAGGCGGCGCCCCAATCGGGTATAGTGCCAGCAATATCGCGCTTTGACAGCGGTTTGCTGTCCACATATTTTTGGAACTGTTTCGGCGTCATCCCTTTTGGCGCACGGCCACTCGCGTTCAGGCCGTGGAGTTTTCCGGTTTTCGGGTCCCAGATAATCGCGAACAAATCGCCGCCAATGCCGTTGCCGGTTGGCTCTAAAAGACCAAGCGCAGCGTTGCCCGCAATCGCGGCGTCAACGGCGCTGCCGCCGGCTTTTAGCACATCGAGTGCGATCTGCGTCGCCAGCGGGTGGCTAGTCGCGACCATGCCGTTCTGCGCAATCACCGAAGAACGGCTAGCGCCCGGATGACCCGAATAGCGGTCGCCTTGGTCCTTGGGCGTTGCGTCTTCGGCGTGAGCGGATAACGGGGTTGCTGCTAGCAGCAGAGCGATGAGGGTGAGGGATTTGTGCATAATGTGAAGCTATCGCCTCAGGCGGTCACTAGCAAGGCATCGATGCGGCGGACTGTTCCTCTCTTGCGCTATGCTTGTGCCCAGTCCATATTTTCTGCATGAAATATCTCCACACGATGATCCGCGTGAGCGATCCCGAAGCTACGGTCGCTTTTTTCGAACTGCTTGGGTTAAAAGAACTGCGGCGTTTTGACAGCGATGCGGGGCGCTTTACACTCATTTTTCTGGCGGCCCCGGGCGATGAGGATGCGCAGGTGGAACTCACGCATAACTGGGATGAAAGCGGCTATGAAGGCGGACGAAATTTCGGCCATCTGGCGTACCGTGTCGAGGATATCTACGCGACGTGCCAGCGGTTGCTGGACAATGGCGTCACGATCAACCGCCCCCCACGCGACGGCCATATGGCGTTCGTCCGCACGCCGGACGGAATTTCAATAGAGCTGCTACAGGCGGGCGACCGGCGGGAACCCGCCGAGCCCTGGGCGAGCATGGCCAATGTGGGGAGTTGGTAATTTTTTATGTAAAGAAGGCGGGAAGAAAAGAAGCAAGAAGTTCACAATAAACCTTCCTCCTTGTTTTCTTCCCGCCTTCTTTACAAATTTCATACGGTGCTGCCCTTAAAAGAAAGAACTAGACATGCCCCTAGAAATCATCCGTATCCCAGTCCTTTCCGACAATTATGTCTGGCTGGTGCATGAACCTTTTAGCGGCGAGACTATGGTTGTTGATCCGGCGGTGGCGGCACCAGTGTTGGCCGAGGCCGATGCGCGCGGGTGGAAGATCACGCAGATTTGGAACACCCATTGGCATCCCGATCACACCGGTGGCAATGCGGAGATTAAAGCAGCGACTGGGTGTTTGATTACCGGCCCTGCGGCGGAGGCTGCGCGTATCCCGACGCTGGATGTGCTGGTGGCGGAGGGTGATGTCGTGAAACTCGGTGCAGTAGAAGCGCAGGTGCTAGACGTCCCCGCGCACACCGCTGGCCACATCGCGTTCTACTTTGCTGAGGAGCACGCCGCCTTTGTCGGCGACACATTGTTCGCCATGGGCTGCGGACGGTTGTTTGAGGGCACAGCGGATCAGATGTTCGGCAACATGCGCAAGCTTGAGGCGCTAGGCGATGACACCGCAATTTATTGCGCGCACGAATACACGCTTTCGAACGGCCGCTTTGCGTTGACGGTGGAGCCGGACAATGTGGCCTTGGTCGAGCGCATGGCGAAGGTGACCGCGATGCGCGAACGCGGCAAGGCAACAGTGCCGACGAGCATTGCTTTGGAGCGTGCGACCAACCCGTTTATGCGGGCTGCGACGGTTACGCAGTTGGCGGAGCGGCGGTTGGCGAAAGACAACGGCTAATATAAAACCGTTAGTGCTGAGCCTGTCGAAGCACGTCCTCCGGTTTCGACCCTCGTTTTTTGCTGCGGAGCGTGGTTCACCTTCGGTGGCCTTCGGCTCGACAAGCTCGGCACTAACGGTGTGAGGTTTAGCTGTTAAGCGCGGACTCCCGCCTCCTCAACACCCGCGCTGTTGTGGCGCAAAGCCTTTAGCACAGCGTCCACAATCTGCGGCGCGTTCAGCCCGGCGTCGTCATATTGTTTCTGCGGCGCGTCGTGTTCTTGGAACACGTCGGGCAAGCGCAATGTGCGGATTTTCAGGCCCGCGTCGGTAAGCCCCAAGTCACTGGCAAGCGTCAACACATGCGCGCCAAGGCCGCCGATAGAGGCTTCCTCAACGGTCACAACAACCTCGTGCGTGGTCATCAAGCGGCGGATCAAATCCTCATCCAATGGCTTTGCAAAGCGCAGGTCAGCGACGGTCGTGGACAGCCCCTTGGCATCGAGCGTGTCGGCAGCCTTCATCGCCTCGGCAAGACGGGTGCCTAGCGACAGGATGGCTACAGTCTTGCCTTCGCGCACAATCCGGCCTTTGCCGATTTCCAATTGCTGCGGCACGTCGGGCATTTGGGCGCCGGTGCCATTGCCGCGCGGATAGCGGAAGGCAATCGGGCCGCTGTCGTGCATTGCTGCGGTATAGGTCATGTGGACCAGCTCCGCCTCGTCCGCAGGCGACATCACCACGAAATTGGGAAGCGTCGCCAGATAGGTAATATCGAACGATCCAGCATGCGTGCTGCCGTCCGCGCCAACCAACCCCGCACGGTCAATCGCAAATCGCACCGGCAGGTTCTGGATCGCGACATCGTGCACCACTTGGTCATAGGCCCGCTGCAAGAACGTCGAATAAATCGCGCAAAACGGCCGCATCCCTTGCGCGGCCAAACCAGCGGCAAAGGTCACGCCGTGCTGCTCGGCAATGCCGACATCAAAGCTGCGGTCGGGGTGCGCGGCGGCGAATTTATCGACGCCGGTTCCGCTTGGCATCGCGGCGGTAATCGCGACAATACGCGGGTCAGTATCGGCGATTTTCGCCAGCGTTTCGCCAAAGACGTTCTGATAGGCCGGCGGTCCGCCGCCGGGGCCTTTGTCTTGCTTGCCGGTGATCACATCGAATTTGACCACGCCGTGGTATTTGTCTGCCGCCGCCTCGGCAGGGGCATAGCCATGGCCTTTTTGGGTGACGACATGGATCAGCACCGGCCCCTCGGCATTGTCGCGGACATTTTCGAGCACAGGGATCAGCTGATCAAGATTATGCCCGTCAATCGGCCCGACATAATAAAAGCCCAGCTCTTCAAACAACGTCCCGCCCATCGCCATGCCGCGCGCATATTCCTCTGCACGTTGGGCGGCATTGTGGACACGGCGCGATAGTTTCGCGGTCAGCTTGCTGGCAAATTTGCGCAGCCCCAGATACTCGCTGGAGGACACTAGCCGCGACAAATACGCCGACAGCCCGCCAACGGGCGGCGCAATCGACATGTCGTTATCGTTCAGGATAACCACCAACCGGTTGCCCGCAGCCTGTGCGTTGTTCATCGCTTCGTAGGCCATGCCCGCCGACATCGAACCGTCGCCGATCACGGCAATCGCTTTGCCCGGCTTGCCGGTGATTTTGTTCGCGACAGCGAAGCCCAATGCCGCCGAAATCGACGTCGAACTGTGCGCCGCCCCGAATGGATCATACTCGCTTTCGGTGCGTTTGGTGAAGCCCGATAGCCCGCCGCCGGTGCGCAACGTGCGGATACGGTCGCGCCGTCCGGTCAAGATTTTGTGCGGATAGCATTGATGGCCGACGTCCCAGATCAACCGGTCATCGGGCGTGTTGAACACATAATGGATCGCCGTGGTCAGCTCGACTACGCCAAGCCCGGCCCCAAGATGTCCACCGGTCACCGAAACCGCAGCGATGGTTTCAGCGCGCAATTCATCGGCGAGTTGGCGCAGCTGTGTGGATTGCAGGGCCCGTAAATCGGCGGGAAACTTTACTGTATCAAGCAAAGGTGTCTGAGGTGTCTTCGTCATAAAAGCATCAATAACGATGTTTTTGTGCGCTGTCGAACGGGTTAATTGCCGGTAGGATATGCTCATTCGGTGCTGAAACCGCGCACTCGCTCAATCGCAATCACCACATTTACCGCGCACTTCGACAACGGGTCGCACCGCGCTAAATCCAGCGGCCTCGGCGGCTTTACGGACATTGCCGGTAACAGTGTCGTCATCGATATGCGTCGCGCTGCCGCAGGTGTCGCAGATAAGAAAGATGCAGTCGTGCAAGCATCCCGGGTGCGAATTGGCGATAAAGGCGTTGGCGCTTTCCACCCGCCGCGCCAGATTATTGAGCACAAACAGGTCAAGGATGCGGTACACGCTGTTCGGCGCGACGCGCTTGCCGCGACGCTGAGAGACAAGATCAGCGATGTCATAGGCAGAGGCGGGTTTTTCAAATGTCGCCAACACCGCAAAGATATCGGCGCGCATATCGGTCCATTGCTCGCCAGCAGCGACAAGGGCCGCCTCAGCCGCATTCTCAAGCGATTCGCCTGCGTGTTCGTGATGTTTATGTGCTTGGACCATTTTGCAAAGCTAAGCTCTTTGGCCGCTTGGGGCAAGGGTGGTTAGTTGGCGGCCCTAATTCGCAGCCCGGTGGTTCAGCGTATGGCCCAGCGCAAGCACACCCACGCCGAGCACGGTGTAGAGCACCTCTATGTCACCATGCGGCAGCGTCAACGCGCCGCTCATCATGCCGATGCCCAAAGCGCCAATGGCGGCGGGCAGAATAAAGCCGTGCGCCAAAACGCCTTG
>JANOTI010000193.1:0-16534 GCA_031416255.1 Sphingomonadales bacterium
CCCATGACGGTGCGCAGGTTTGTCGTGGTGATCTGCATGATCGCGACATACAGGTCGGACACTTCATACGCAGCCTTTGCGGCATCAAGCACTTGGAAGAACACGACCGCGTCAACGCCGACCATCGCGTTGTCCTTAGTGATGATTTCTTGGCCGGGAATGTCGAGCACTTGTTCCATCACGTTCACTTTGCGCCCGACGCGGTCGATGAATGGAAGGATGAAGTTGAAACCTGGCATCGCCACATGCGTGAACCGGCCAAAGCGTTCAATCGTGTAAGCATAGCCTTGGCGGACGACAGTGACGCCCATCAAGACAAAGATGATCGCAACCACCAATAATGCGAGTACAAAGGCTTCCATGTCTTCCCCCTTAATGAATGCAAGCAATGTCGTAAAAATACCGCTGTTCCACAAGGAAAATCGGATGGTGTTCGTCGATTTCGGCGTTACCTGTATTCAACTGTCGTTATAGCACGCGTTAAAAGCAGCAACGGGCATTCAAAGTGCGGTCCAATTGCTGAGAGTGGAGAGACTATGCACCGTTTGGCGTTGGGTTTTGTTGGAGCAATTTTGCTGACTTCGGTTGCTTTTGCCAATGCGATTAGCGAAGATGATTTGCGCCCGCATATTGCAGTTTTGGCGAGCGACGCCTTTGAAGGGCGTGAGCCCGGCACCGAAGGTGAAGCAAAGACAACCGCTTATATCAGTGCCGAATGGCAAAAGGCGGGATTGAAACCCGCAGCGACCAATGGCAGCTGGTTTGACCCTGTTAAACTGGTCCGGCGTGGGCCCGGTGCATCAGAGTTTGTGTTCTATTCCCGCGGAGAAAAACTGCGCTTTGCCGATGACGAGATTGTACTGATTGGCACAGACGCACGCTATGCGCGCAGTAAATTGCCTTTGTGGTTTGCTGGCTATGGCATCACTGCTGATGGCAAAGTTGCTGGTGATGTGGCCGGCAAAGCGGTGTTGATGCTGGCGGATCGCCCCGGCTTTGCCGCCGAAGATATGAAATCCATTCGTGCGCGGCGCGAGGCTTTAATCGAGGCGGGCGCAGAGGCTGTGATTGCCATCGGCGGGTCACAAGCCGAATATCCGCTTATCCGGCGCCAATTGCTGTCGCGCCCGATCAATCTTGTGTCGCGTGAAAAACGAGCGCCGCTTGAAGGTGCCGTTGGAGCGCGCTTTGTTGTCGCTATGGTGACCGCCGCTGGCGGCGATTGGGATACGTTGCGCAAAAGCGCGGATGCGCCCAATTTTTCAGGCGTGGCGCTTGGCATGACCGGGGACTTTACTGTTTCTACCGATGTGGATGCTTTTGACAGTCATAATGTTATTGGCAAGCTACCGGGCAAAAAGCCAAACGCTGGTGCCGTTTTGTATATGGGCCATTGGGACCATCTTGGTATCTGTCGGCCAGAGGGCGCGGAAGACAGGATCTGTAATGGTGCCGTCGATAATGCCAGCGGAATTGCCGTGATGACCGAAGTTGCGCGTAAGCTGTCGCAAAACAGACACGACCGCGACATCTATTTTGTCGCGACTACTGCCGAGGAAAGCGGTCTGCTGGGCGCTTATGCCTTTGCCGATGCACCGGTTGTTGCGCTCAACAAGATTATTGTCGCGCTTAACATTGATACGATCGCTGTTGCACCGCGCGGCGCAAAAGTGACTATTATCGGTCGCGGTGCATCTAAATTTGATCCGGTTATTGAACGCATTGCCAAAAAGGCGAAACGCCAGATTGAAACCTCCACCGAATCCAACGACTATATTCGCAGGCAAGATGGCTGGGCATTGACGCAAAAAGGCGTTCCTGCGCTGATGATTGGTGGCGCATTTGCAGATCCGGTTCGGTTGGACGCGTTCCTGTCGGAGGATTATCATGGCCCCGACGATGAGCTGACCGTTGCCACCGAACTGGGCGGTGCTGCCGAGGATGCAATGCTGCATGTTGCGCTGGGCAAGCATTTTGCAAGCACGCGCAAACAGTCTGCGGAAAAACCCGACAACAAGACTGGCGGATAACAGGGCAACTGGTTACATGGGCCGCCACGAATCGATCTAGAAGAGCGTCGATCCAGAACAGCAAAGTGGCATCATGACCAATATCCGCCTAGGCCTTACTTTTGACGATGTGCTGTTGCAGCCATGCGAGTCAGACATACTTCCCAGCCAAGCTGATACGCGGACGCGGATCACCAAATCGATTGCGCTGAATATTCCCATCCTGTCATCGGCAATGGATACAGTGACAGAGGCGCGCATGGCTATTGTCATGGCGCAGTTGGGCGGTATCGGTGTGCTGCACCGCAATCTGACGATTGAGCAGCAAGCTGCGGCTGTACGACAAGTAAAGCGTTTTGAATCGGGTATGGTGGTTAACCCGATTACTGTTGCTCCAAACGCTACGCTGGCGCAGGCCCGGGCAATTATGGCGGACAATGCAATTTCGGGCATTCCCGTAGTTGAAGCAAACGGAAAGCTGGTCGGCATGTTGACCAACCGCGATGTTCGGTTTGCCGAAAACCCCAATCAGCTTGTTTCCGAATTGATGACTCACGATGATTTGGTCACCGTGCGCGCTGGGGTTTCCGAAGAAGAAGCTCGGCGTTTGCTGCACCAACGCCGGATTGAAAAACTGCTGGTGGTTGATGACGCATTTCACTGCGTGGGTTTGATTACGGTAAAAGATATTGAAAAAGCCGTGAATTATCCTTCGGCGACAAAAGACGATGCTGGTCGCTTGCTTGTAGCGGCGGCGACAACTGTTGGCGAAAAGGGTATCGAGCGGACTCGTGCGCTTATTGATGCTGGATGTGATCTGATCGTTGTCGATACAGCCCATGGCCATAGCAAAATGGTTGCAGCGGCAGTTTCCGAAATCAAAAAACTGTCAAGCAAAGTGCAAGTGGTCGCGGGTAATGTCGCCACCGCCGGTGCTACACGAGCGTTGATCGATGCCGGTGCAGACGGTGTTAAAGTCGGCATTGGTCCGGGTTCCATTTGCACCACGCGCGTTGTCGCAGGCGTTGGCGTGCCTCAATTGACTGCGATTATGGATGCTGCCGAAGAAGCCGCCAAATCCGGTATTCCGGTTATCGCTGATGGTGGCCTGCGTACGTCTGGCGATGTTGCGAAAGCGCTGGCGGCAGGTGCGGCCAGCGTGATGGTCGGGTCGTTGCTCGCTGGCACCGAAGAGGCTCCGGGCGAAACATTTTTGTATCAAGGGCGTGCGTATAAAAGCTACCGCGGCATGGGCTCGGTCGGGGCAATGGCGCGCGGATCGGCTGACCGCTATTTCCAACAGGATATCAAAGACCAGCTGAAACTGGTTCCCGAAGGGATAGAGGGCCAAGTGCCGTTTAAGGGCGCTGCAGCAGATGTAATTCATCAGCTGGTTGGCGGGGTAAAGGCGGCCATGGGCTATACCGGCTCAGCGACCATAACCGATCTGCAACAGCGCGCATTATTTGTTCGCATTACCAATGCCGGCTTGCGCGAAAGCCATGTGCATGACGTTACTATCACTCGCGAAGCTCCCAATTATCCAACGCAATAGGAATACCGAAAGTGACCCCATCCGCCCGCGCACAAGCGGCCATAGATTTGCTTGACGAGATCATCGGAGCAGCGCGCGACAATGGCTCGGCCGCGGATCACATTGCGAAACGTTTTTTTGCAGGGCGTCGCTATGCAGGATCCAAAGACCGGCGCGCTGTTCGCGAACTGGTATGGCGCGCAATCCGCACTTTTGGAGAACGTCCAGCCAGTGGCCGTGCGGCTATGGTTGCGCTGGCCGATGCCGATGCCGATCTTGCTGATTGCTTTGACGGCAGCGGTTACGGCGCTGCGGCTATTACGCCAGATGAACCGCGTGCAGCGACCGCCTTGCTTCCGGCTTGGCTGGCTGGCCAGTTTGCTGCACTTATCGACGCGACCGAACAACGCGCACTGATGGAGCGTGCGCCTCTCGATTTGCGCGTCAATCGGCTGATGACTGATCGCGACACAGTCATCGCAGACCTGCCTGAAGCGCAGACGTTGGCGTTGCCCGATGCTTTGCGCTTGCCGACTGATTTCGTCCTCGACAATCACGCCGCCTATAATCGCGGACTGATCGAAGTGCAGGATTATGGCAGCCAGCTTATTGTGGCCGCATGCGATGCAAAGCCGGGTACGACGGTGCTTGATCTGTGTGCAGGCGCTGGCGGTAAAACGCTTGCTCTGGCCGCTGCGATGCATGGCAAAGGGCAACTGATCGCGACTGACACCAACCGCAACCGGCTCGATCAATTGCGGCTAAGGGTGCAGCGGGCTGGGGCTGATTTTGTCGAGCCGTTGCTGCTTAATCCCGGCAAAGAAATAGACATGATGGCGGAGCTTGTAGGCTATTGTGATCTGGTTCTGGTCGATGCCCCTTGTTCTGGCACAGGCACATGGCGGCGTAGCCCAGAGACCCGCTGGCGGCTTAACCCAGCACGGCTGAAACGCGTTATTGAGGAGCAGGCAAAATTGCTACATATCGCGGCTGAAATGGTCGCGCCGGGCGGATGTCTGGTTTATGCGGTATGCTCGGTCCTGGATGCAGAGGGCAGGGGACAAGTGGACATTTTTCTAAAGGACAACGCGGGTTGGGAAGCAGACCCAATCGCGGCTTTACCAGCCGGACGCGCTTATGGCTCCGGAGTTCTGTTAACCCCAGCGCATGATGGGTGCGATGGATTTTTCTTCGCCCGAATGCGAAAGCTGTGATAGCTGGAGCCTGATAACATTATGTGGACGCTCATCATGCGCTTTTCGCCTGCCGCCATTGCCCTTTCGTTGCTCTTTGCAACAGCCTCCAGCATGGGTGTCGGTAAAAAGCCTGATTATCAGATCGATCCGCAATCCTTGGCTTTGACTGTACAAGGCGATGCTGCGCTGAAAACCGGTGATACCGATAGTGCGACGGGCTGGTACGAAACGGCATTGGCTGTCGATCCGCTGAACCGGACTGCCTATGTCGGCTTAGCGGAAGTTGCCAAGAAACTCGGTTTGAAAGGCAAAGCGATCCGGTTCTACCGCGAGGCTTTGGAAATTGAGCCCAACGACCAAAGCATTATCGCTGCGCAAGGCGATGTGATGGCCGCCAAAGGAGCCATTGAAGCTGCGCAAAAGAATTTGGCGCGGCTACGGATTTTGTGCCGCACCGATTGTTCGGGGGCGGATCTGTTGGCGCTTTCGATCGACAAAGCCAAAGAGAAGCCGGTGGTTCAAGCCAGCGCGGTTGAAATTAAGCCTGTCGTGGGTGAGATTGAAGCGAAAAAAGAGCAGTGAACGGCTCCAGTAGCCTCGCGTACAGCGGCTGATCCTGACGTCAAAACCATTAACCCGGCCACTCCTTATGAAAACTGCTTCTGCTTAAAAAGTGCAGTGTTGCGGTAATAAGGCCGGTAATGCCAGCCTTGGCATAATCATGCGATTTTCAGTGCCACCACATCACCCCAAAAGACAGCGGTGTCCAATAGCCTGTGCGGACGCCTGCATCTGCCAGAACGTCTGAAACCCAATTGTTGCAGGTATATGCCATCGAATATCGGGTTTGGTCATAATTTCCACCGGTGTAAAACAGGTCGTTTTTGCCATAGCCTTTGATCGGGCGCAGCTTGGCGCCATCCGGCGCATAAAGCGTTGCTTCGTTCAGAACACGCAGCAGTATCTTTTGATGGGCATCTTTGCTGATGCGCACCGATTTCAAACCGGCGTTAGGCAGGTTATCCAAATGATCGACATGAACCAACGTACCGCCGCTACCTTTCACGGCGGTAATGGCAGTGCTCATATCAAAGTCACCCCAAGTCGGTGTATTTAGAAAAAAATCCCGGTCGCCCCACCCGACCATCTGCCAGCGAGCAGGGACTTGGCGGTTGGGCAGATCACGTGCTGGAAAGGGACAAATGTCAGATGTGCCATCGATCATGCACGGCAGAATGATGCTTGTGTGGATGCCGTTGTCATGAAGATACAGTGTGATGCCATCCCCGGGTTCCCGCCAGCCGGAATTGACGGGGATCACACTGCCGAACAACGCCGCTGCGAAATAGCAGCCGATCAACAGCATTGGCCAGCCGAGCAAAGCACGGATTACTTGCCACAGACTGTTGATGCGAAACAGTATCAAGTGTAACCAATTCCCTATGGCTGAATTTGCACATGTTTATGACACGCCGCCCGTGGGCGCAAATGCGGATTGGACGGTGCCGCAAAGCTGGGATGCATTCAGCGCGGACGAACATGCAATGTGGGATCATTTGTTTGCCCGGCAATCGGCGATGCTGCCAGGCCGAGCAGCAGAGGCGTTCCTACGCGGGATCGACGTCCTAAAGCTCGAAAAATCCGGAATTCCCGATTATCGCGAATTGAATGCACGGCTGATTGCGGCGACGGGGTGGCAAGTTGTCGCGGTGCCGGGGCTGGTCCCCGATGCGGTGTTTTTCGACCATCTCGCCAACCGCCGTTTTCCAGCGGGAAATTTTATCCGTGCGCCCGAACAGATTGATTATCTGCAAGAGCCTGATGTTTTTCACGATGTATTCGGCCATGTGCCGATGCTCGCCGATCCTGTGTTTGCGGATTATATGGTGGCTTATGGTAAAGGGGGTTTGCGCAGCCTTGGCTTTGGTGCGCTGCATAAATTGGCGCGGCTGTATTGGTACACCGTTGAGTTTGGGCTGATACAAGAGCCTTCTGGGTTGCGCATTTATGGCGCGGGGATCGTATCAAGCTATGGCGAAAGTTTGTTTGCGCTTGATGATCCCAGCCCCAACCGGGTTGGATTTGATCTGTTGCGGCTGATGCGCACCGAATACAGAATTGATGATTTTCAGCAGAATTATTTTGTCATCCCGTCGCTGGAACATTTGCTGAAGGTAACGGTGGAGACTGATTTTGCGCCGCTCTATGCAGAGCTGGAACAGTTGCCAGATATACCGATTGCCGACATCATGCACGACGATCATGTCGTCACGCGCGGCACGCAAGAATACGCTTTGCGCAAAGCCCAATAAAAAGGTCCCTCCCTGAAACAGGGAGGGACCAGTTTTGCCGGCGGTGATCGGGGGATCGGTATTAAGACCGCCGGACAGGGATTACTGTTTACGGCAGCAAAACCGAATCAATCACATGGACAACGCCGTTTGACTGCATAACGTCAGCAGTGGTGACGGCTGACTGGCCGCCTTTGCCGTCGGTGATAACAATGCTGTTGCCCGATAGACGTGCAGAAATTTTTGCGCCTGCAACAGTAGTCAGCGTGGCTTTGCCGCCACCAGCCTTGATCGCGGCGAGGACATCTTTCGAGGTCAACTTGCCGGATACGACATGGTACGTCAGAACTGTAGCTAATGTGCCTTTGTTTTCAGACTTTAACAGAGTGCCGACTGTGCCGTCGGGCAGCTTGTCGAATGCGGTGTTGGTTGGGGCGAACACAGTGAATGGTCCGGGGCTGGCAAGAGTATCAACCAGACCGGCAGCTTTAACAGCTGCGACCAATGTCGTCAGATTTGGTGCAGCAGATGCGTTGACGGCGATGGATTTGGTCGAAATCATCGCTGCACCGCCAACAGTTGGGTTCTTCATCGGATGTTTGGCTGCAATTACGATCGTTGGCGCGGCCACGACAAGAGCTGTGGCTAAAATGAGAGAACGGGAAAAGCGAATGTGCATTGGGGCAATCCTTCTTTGAAACGACACACCGTTTTGGGCATGTTGTTTTCAGAAACGGATGCGCGATTAGGAAAGATGCAAGCCTGTCAAAAAAACTTTATGCAGGCTAAATAATCGTGATTTTGCCGCTGGCGATGATGGCGCCGGTTGGGCTTCCATCCGGACCACCATTCTGCGGCTCTGGCGTAATGGCAAGTGTCCCACCGATAGCCAGATATTGGCGCATCTCGGGGGTGACTGCGACCAATGTTGGTTTGCCGATAGCCATCATCCCCAAGGAACGCGGTTTACCATCGGCGGGTATGATCCAAAGCTCGGGATAAAGCTCTCCGGTATCAAGCGATACAGGGGTGATCAACAGCTCTCCGTTTTGAGTGTCATAGCGGGCTGTGATTGCGGCTGTGCCACTATCGCTACCAAGCGCGGCGACCAAGGGCGCGGGTGTTTCGACAATTGGAACAACAGACGGATTCGCGGCAAGGAAACCCAGATAAGCGGCAAGTGCCAGGCTGGCGGCTGTTAGCCCCTGCCAAAGACGCAAGTTCCCGCGTCCGACATCTTGCCCGGTCGCTGCCGGCAATGCGCTGTCGATCTTGGTCCAGACATAATCGGGCGCAGATATATCAGTATTCCCTGCCATCGAAGAAAGCCTATCGCGCCAAGCCTCAACTTCCGCTGCAAACGCAGAGTCGGTGGCCAAGCGGGCGGCCGCCGTCGCTTGCTCTGCTGCATCCAGCAGGCCGAGAACATATTCGCCAGCCAAGGCGATATCGACTTCGCTCAGCATGGTCATGCCTCTCCCTCCATGCAGGCGCGCAGTTTTATCAGCGCACGGCGGATGCGGCTTTTGACAGTTGCAAGCGGAGCCGCCTCAGCGTCCGCCAGTTGCAAATACGTCGCTCCACCCAAAAAGGCTGAGCGGATGAAATGCGCGTCGCGTCCGTCAAGGTCCTGAATACAGCCATGCAGCTGATCGTCCTCGCTAGCGGCAAACAGCATCGCGTCGGCGCGTGGCGCTGTATCAACAATTTCATTGGCTTCATCAATCGGCGCGTATGTTGCTTTGCCAGTCGCACGCAGCCGGTCGATGGCGCGGTTACGCGTCACCGCTACAAGCCAGCTGATGGGGCTGGCGCGTCCGGGCTGGAAACTCGCTGCGCGGCTCCAAATGGTTAGATAGGCATCTTGCAAGGCTTCCTCGGCTTCATGACGTTCGGGGAAGATACGAAGGCAGACGCCAAATAGTTTCGCGGATGTTGCGCGGTAGAGTGTTTCAAAGGCCGAGCGATCGCCTTGCCCAGTGCGCAACAAAGCGTCTGACAATCGTGCACGGCGTGCATCTTCGATACTGCTGCTTGAGTTTTCGCTAGTCATCTTATTACGATATGTAACATCATGCTGCACTCCGCAAGTGTTACCATGTGCCAAAATCACCGGGCGGCTGGCTCGTCCTGCCACTGGCGCGCAACGGGCGCTGCCAGCTGTAGTTCCGTCGCTTTATCAGCCACAGGCAGGGCCAGTCGCCGGTATCGATACGCTTTTGCAAGCGAAAGCCTTGTCTGCGGTATGTAGCCAAAACAGCATTCGCCTGTGTGTCTAGCAACCCTGCGAGTATCAATGATCCTCCCTCTTGTGTGATAGCAGCAAAAGACGCAGCAAGTTCGATCAGCGGCCCCGCCAAAATGTTAGCAACGACAAGGTCATAGGGAGCGCGGTTTTGCAGCATTTCATGATCGGTGCCTTGCGCTACGCACAGAGCCACACGACCGGCAGATTGCCCCAAAGGCACAGCATTTACGCCTGCGTTATAGGCCGTCACGTCGATGCTGACCGGGTCGATGTCCGATGCAGTGATCAGCGCGCCGGGCCACAGGCTTTGAGCGGCAAAGGCCAGCAATCCGGTACCGGTGCCAATATCGGCGATGTGATCGAAACGCAGGCCCGATCTTTTCATGCGGTCAAGCATCGCTAGGCAACCGCTCGTGGTTTCATGGCCGCCGGTGCCGAATGCTTGGCTAGCCTCGATCTGGAACACTGTGGCTCTGGGGGGAACTCGCCCTTTGTTGTCGCTGGTATGGACATAGAACCGACCGGCACTGACGGGTTTGAGACCTTGCTGGCTCAACACCAGCCAGTCTTCGTCGGGAAGGAGTTCCAGCACTGGTTTAGAATTTGCCGCACTCGGCAAGCGGTCTTGCAGTCTTACTAAAACGCCAGTGTCGGGCTTTTCCGAAAAATACGCCTTCACGCGCCATTTGGCATCGTTAAACGCCTCAACCTCTTCGGCGACGATCGTTGGCATAGGGTCAAGCAACGCGACCCATTCGTCGTCATGATGCAGCGCCTCTGCTTCAGCCCGTGAGCAAGGCAAGGTCAGCAGCCAGTTCACTCCGCCGCCTCTTTAGCAAGGCGTGTATCGAGGCGAATGCGCGCAGCTGTTGCGTATTGTTTGCAACGAACCGCATCGACCAGCGGTTTTTCTCCAGCGAGCCGCTCGAAAAACTCGCTTTGGAAAGGATGCGGGCTGATCATGATATCGCAATTCTTGATCGCTTCAATCCGTGACATAGAACTGCGCAGTGTAGTGACATAGGCAGGATGATCGCTGAACCGGTATGCATCAGCCGAGACAGCGTTTAAGCTATCGGCATAAACGATCTGGCGGCAGACGCTGCCCTCGCAAGATTTCCATGTGTAGCTTGTTCCGCCGGGGGAATGGCCAGGTGTGGCAATGACTTTCATTCTCTGGTTTCCAATTTCCAGAATGTCGCCGTCTTTGATTACCACATCTGCGTTGATACCCGGAAAAGCAGGGTGTAGCCCGTGCTGTGGATCATCGGCTACCGGCAGGCCGGTTGCCATTGCAACCTTTGCAGCATCGCGCACCCCGAAATTGGCACCCGTAATCTGTTTTAGCTTTGCCACTCCACCGGCATGATCCAGATGTTCATGCGTGATGAGCAGATAAGCGACGTCCTGCGGATCAAAACCAAGCTTGCGGATGTTGTCCGCTATGCCCTCTGCCGCTTTATCTGTGGCAGCGTCGATTAGATAATGACCTTTCGGTGTTGTAATCAGCAAGGCGGTAATACCACAAGTGCCCACCATATAGACATTGGCAAAGACATGTGCGGGCGGGGCAGAGTCGCTCCATCCATCGCGTCCCGCACAGGCCTGTTTGATGGGCGTAAATGCTTTTGCGCCTGCCATCGGTGCAGTGTTATTCGGAGCGCAGGAGGTTAAGCTAATAGCTAAGAGTGCAGCTGTAGGATAAAATCTAGCGGACATAGCTTGCCCCATTCACATCCAGCACTGCGCCGGTCATCGAGGGCGGGGCATCGTACACGCAGAATGCTGCCATCGCCGCCACTTCCTCTGGCATAGCCACGCGGCCAAGTGGAATATCGGCGAGCAATTTGTCGCCGCCACGGCTTTGCAGATAATCCTCCGCCATGCCGGTCATTGTGAAGCCCGGGCAAATGGCAAAGGCGTAGATCGATTCTTTCGCATAGGCGCGGGCGATAGTTTTGGTCATTGAGACCATGCCGCCTTTCGATGCGGCGTAATGCCAGTGCGCGGGGCTGTCGCCGCGATGCGCGGCACGGCTGGCGATGTTGAGGATACGACCGCCGCCCCCGCCGTTTCTGGGCCCTTGCATGTGCAGCACCGCATGGCGGCAAAAGGATGCAGAAGCGGTCAGATTGATTGCCATCGTGCGCTCCCAATTGTCGAGCCATTGGTCGTCGCTGGCATCGAGAGGGTTTATCTCAAACACACCAGCGTTGTTGACGAGAGCATCAATACGGCCATCAAGTTTTTCCAGCGCTTCGTTCCACAACCGCGTTGGTGTGTCGCGTTGGCAAAGATCGCCATCGGTGCTGGAAAGCCCAACTACGCACGCGCCGCGTTCGATAAGGATGGCTTCGATGGCTTTGCCGATGCCCCGGCTTGCACCGGTCAGCAATATATGGAGGGGTTTGTCGTTCATCCCGATGGCTTTAGACCACCTGTGAAGAAGTTTGAATAAAAAACCTAAAGCCGTTTATTTTGGATGACTTCTATACCCGCTTGCCCTGAGTAGGTGCTAAGCGAAGCGAAGTGCCGTATCGAAGGGTGTTGTATGCAAACTCGGTGCTTCGATACGCTACTTCGCTTCGCTTTGCAGCTATTCAGCACAAACGGTAATGAAAAGCGTCAACGTAAATCAAGGGACGCTGATGGTTTTTATCCTTGTGTAAGAGCTGAAAATCAACGCATCAAATTGCTGACAAAACGTCCTGCATTGGCCTGAAGTGCCGAAATCTTAGACTCCACATCGGCAAAGCCTTGTTCAAGCATGCTGATTTCGGAAACGACATTTTCGGTATCCATACGAATAGCGGAAATCGTGTTTGACATAAGGTCCGCGGCTAAGGCTGTTTCATCGACCGATGCCGTAATCATCGTCACGGTTTGGGCTTGCTCCTCCATCGCTCGGCGGATGCGTTCGGCGCTGTGATGCACATCCTCGACTGTGGAACGAATCGAGATATTGGATTCAACGGACGCTTTGGTAGCGGATTGGATTGCCGCAATTTTTTCCGCAATCTCGTCGGTTGCTTTTGCGGTTTGGTTGGCAAGGCTTTTTACTTCTTGCGCAACAACGGCAAAGCCGCGGCCTGCATCGCCTGCGCGGGCGGCTTCGATAGTGGCGTTAAGCGCCAGCAAATTGGTTTGTCCTGCGATATCGCGGATCAGACTAAGGATGGATTCGATGGATTTCGCTTGCTCTGATAACGTGTCAGTTGCTTCGACAGCCTCTTGCGCTCGATCCGTTGCACGGTTGGCGACCTCGGCTGCAAGTTCTACTTCACTGCGCGTATCTTCGATAGCACGGATCAACCCTGCCGCTGTTTGAGCCGCTTCACGCATGGCGACTGCCGATTGTTCGGATGCGGTTGCGACTTCGGACGCTTTGCTCAGCATGCCTTGCGCAACGGTGCTGCTTCCCGCCGCCTGCCTGCGCAAAATATTGGCTTGCTCTGAAATATCGAGAGCTGTTGCTGCGATGTCATTATCAAATTGCGCTGTGAAATCGATTTGCTTTTCCAGCGTTTGGTTGGATTGGTAGTGTGTGTAGCAAGCTGCCATCATTGCGAAATCAGTATTTGTAAACTCTACAATGGCTCTAGAAAGCCGCACGAAATCATCGGAGTTGCGGTCAATTTTTGTGCCAAGCGCACGGTGGTATTCTAGGCTGACATGGGCTGCGCCTGCCAAAACATCGGTCAAAGCAATTCCGCGTTTGCACGCATCGATAACTTGCGCTTGGAGCCCGTTACGCCATTCTGTCCCAGTGGCATCGCGCAATCGCCCACGCATGAATACGGCTGTTCGTGCCACCATTGCTGTACGGATGTTAGGATTCTCTAGTTCGTCGAACTTGCGCATTCCGGCCCAATAATTCCAATAGGCCGTGGAAATATCTGGCACGAATTCATCGATATGCGTCAACAATTCTAAGCAGTTGACCGATAAAGTTCCGTCAAAGTCAAATTTCTCCACCACATGTTGGAGGGCTTCGGTTAACGATTTTTCGACGTCTGACATGCGCAACTCCGTATTCCGTCCATGCTGGACCACTAATCTTCAAGCGTTACATTAGGACACATTGGTTAACGCCGCGTTATCTATGACGAATGGAAATGCAATCGCGTGCCTCTTGCACACAGTGACCAAAGCGGTAAAGAGCGACGCAATTAACAGCATTATATAGCATAAGTAGGGAGCCACATTTCCATGGCGAAAAATCCGAACCGGCCATTGTCGCCGCATCTGGGCGTTTACAAATGGGGGCCGCATATGGCGATCTCCATCTTTCACCGTGCTACAGCCTTCGTGTTGGCGACTGCGGGGATGCTGACGTTGCTGTGGTGGCTTTATTCCATCGCAACGGGGACAGAGGCTTATGCTTTGTTTCAATCCTATGTCGTTAGCGCAGGGCCAGAAGCGACGGCGTGGCAAATCGTAGCAAACTGGTTTTTTCGGCTTGTAGGGCTCGGCGTCACTTGGAGCTTTTTTCAGCATGCCTTTTCCGGCATCCGTCATTTGCTGATGGATATGGGCGCTGGGTATGAACTGACTACCAACAAAACATGGTCTTTGCTGGTATTCATCGCCGCGCTAACTGCAACAGGCATTACCGCGTTGCTCATCGCTTCGCGTTATATGGGGAATTGATCGATGGGTAACGGAACCGGTATCGGACGCGTTCGCGGGCTAGGCTCAGCAAAACACGGCAGCAAACACTGGATTGACCAGCGGCTGACCGCAATCGGCAATTTGCTGCTGACCAGTTGGCTCGTGTTTTCCGTGTTGGTGCTTCCCAATTTTGAACATGAAACCGTTGCTGCATGGCTGGCGCAACCGTCCGCCGCTGTTCCGATGATCCTGATGCTGGTCAGCATTTTCTGGCATGTCCGTTTGGGGCTGCAGGTCCTCATCGAGGATTATGTCCATGAAGACGGTAACAAGTTTGCTGCCCTCACCATTCTGAATTTCTACGTTATTGGCGCCGCCGCATTCGGCATTTTCATGGTCGCCAAACATGCCTTTACCGGAGCTCCTGTCTGATGTCTGAAGCGTATAAGATTATCGATCATACCTACGACGTTGTTGTTGTAGGTGCTGGCGGCTCTGGCCTACGCGCCTGTATGGGTGCAGCCGAAGCCGGTCTGAAAACCGCGTGCATCACCAAAGTTTTTCCCACCCGTTCGCATACGGTTGCGGCGCAGGGCGGCATCGCGGCTTCGTTGCAAAACAATTCGCCAGACCATTGGACGTGGCATATGTACGACACCGTAAAGGGGTCTGACTGGCTGGGCGACCAAGATGCGATTGAATATATGGTGCGTGAAGCGCCAGCCGCTGTGTACGAACTGGAACATGCAGGCGTGCCGTTCTCGCGCAACGACGATGGCACAATCTATCAGCGTCCCTTTGGCGGCCATATGCAGAATATGGGTGAAGGCCCGCCGGTGCAACGCACGTGTGCTGCGGCCGACCGTACTGGCCACGCGATGCTCCACGCTCTGTATCAACAGAGCCTGAAATACGACGCCGATTTCTTCATCGAATATTTCGCCCTCGACCTGATTATGGAAGACGGTGAGTGCCGAGGCGTCATCGCGCTTTGCATGGAGGATGGCAGCATCCACCGCTTCAAATCGCATTCGGTGGTGCTGGCAACGGGCGGATATGGCCGCGCCTATTACAGCGCAACATCGGCGCATACTTGCACAGGCGATGGCGGCGGCATGGTGTTGCGCGCTGGCTTGCCTTTGCAAGACCTTGAGTTCGTGCAATTCCACCCGACCGGCATCTACGGTGCAGGCGTGCTGATTACCGAAGGCGCGCGCGGCGAGGGTGGTTATCTGACCAATTCCGAAGGCGAGCGGTTCATGGAACGCTATGCGCCATCGGCCAAGGATTTGGCGTCGCGCGATGTTGTCTCACGCTCAATGGCGCTGGAAATGCGCGAAGGCCGCGGCGTTGGCCCCGGCAAAGACCATATCTATCTTCACCTGGACCATATCGATCCCAAAGTGCTGGCCGAACGCCTGCCGGGGATTACAGAAAGTGGAAAGATTTTTGCAGGCGTTGACCTGACGCGGCAACCTTTGCCGGTGTGCCCTACAGTGCATTACAACATGGGCGGCATTCCGTGCAATTATCACGGACAGGTCGTGACCAAAGTCGGCGATGATCCCGAAGTGGTGGTGAAGGGGCTGTATTCTGTGGGTGAAGCAGCCTGTGTTTCGGTGCATGGTGCAAACCGTCTGGGTTCGAACTCGCTAATCGATTTGGTGGTCTTTGGCCGTGCGACGGGTCTGCATTTGAAAGAGACGCTGAAACCCAATGCGCCGCATAAGCCGCTGCCAGCGGATTCCGCCACTCTGGCGCTCGCGCGGCTTGACCATTTCCGCAATGCCAAGGGTGGATCGCCCACAGCGCAAGTGCGTTTGGAAATGCAGCAGACGATGCAAAAACACGCCGCCGTCTTCCGCGATAACGCGCTGCTTTCCGAAGGCTGCGCGATCATGCAAAAGGTCAACGCGCGGATGCAGGATATCGCGATTTCCGACCGCAGCTTGATCTGGAACACCGATTTGATCGAGACATTGGAACTCGACAACCTGATGAGCCAGGCCGTCTGCACCATCGAAAGCGCCGCCAACCGCAAGGAAAGCCGCGGCGCCCACGCCCACGAAGACTTCCCCAACCGTAACGATGATGAGTGGATGAAGCACACCGTAAGCTGGTTCGAAGGCTGGGGCGGCAAAGGCGGAGCAGTCAAAATCGACTACCGCCCAGTGCATGAGTACACGCTGACCGATGAGGTGGAGTATATTAAGCCGAAGGCTCGGGTTTATTGATGAATATCAATTCCAGTTTTCGGCACAGTTCAATGGTGTTTGCTGCGTTGGTGTGTTTATCCGCTTGCGGCGTCTCTGCTGAACAGATCGACCCTAAGGCACTTCATTTTTTGGAGCTTTCGCGGGAGACGCAAGCGAGCTTTGCCGTGATCAGCAAGGTAACTGTCGCGTTTGAAGGGATGCAAAAGCAGAGCTTCGTTGGAGGCGAATTTCACTCGGGCGATAATCACCGGATTGAAGATCCTAACCACCGGTCCATTGCGGATTGCAAGTTGCAGACCGGCTATCGGCTAGAGGTCTCTACAATGAAATTGTTGGAGGGACAACAAGCAGCAATCGGCGTTTGTGGAATCGGGCACCGGGATGGTCTGACCAGTCTGCGGCTACTCGATGTTGTTGAATATAAATATG
>JANOTI010000194.1:0-9089 GCA_031416255.1 Sphingomonadales bacterium
TGTCACCAAGCTGTCCAAGATCGAGGCGCAGACCGAAGATGAGCGCGCCGCCGAAAACCTGCGCAAGTTCCTGCTGGCCATTTCGGACGATATCCGTGTGCTTTTGGTCAAGCTTGCCGACCGGCTGCACAATATGCGCACGCTGCATTATATCAAAAGCCCGGAAAAACGCCGCCGCATCGCCAAAGAAACGATGGATATCTATGCGCCGCTGGCCGAACGCATCGGCATGTACGAATATATGCACGAAATGCAGTTGCTGGCGTTTCAGCAACTGGAACCCGAAGCGTTTGAGACGATTACCGCGCGGCTGGCGCAAATCCGTGAAGCGGGCAATGTGAAGATTGAGGAGATCAGCCAGGCTGTCGCTGCCGCGATGGAGCGGGCGGGGATACCGGCTAAGGTATCGGGCCGCGAGAAGCATCCTTATTCGATCTGGAAAAAGATGCAGGAACGCCATGTGGCGTTTGAACAGGTCACCGATATCAACGCCTTCCGCGTCGTCGTCGAAAATGCGGAATTGTGCTACGGCGCGCTGGGCACACTCCACCGCCGCTGGCAGATGGTGCCGGGGCGGTTTAAGGATTTTATCTCGACGCCCAAACGCAATGGCTATCGGTCGATCCATACGACAATCATGTTTGCGCAGAACATGCGGGTCGAGGTGCAAATCCGCAGTGCCGATATGCACCAAGGGGCCGAGCACGGGATGGCGGCGCATTGGGCATATAAGCAGGATGATGCGCCGGATGGGCAAGCGGGCTGGCTACGCGACCTGATCGAAATTCTTGAGACCAGCCACGATCCTGAAGAGTTGCTCGAAAACACGCGGATGGCGATGTATCAGGATCGCATCTTTGCCTTTACCCCTAAGGGTGTGCTGCATCAGCTGCCAAAGGGGTCAACGCCGGTTGATTTTGCCTATGCTGTGCACACCGATCTGGGAGATCGCGCGGTGGGCGCGAAGGTCAATGGCCGCCATGTGCCGCTGCGTACGATGCTCAACAATGGCGATATGGTAGAGATATTGCAGAGCAAAGCGCATGAACCGCAGCCAAGCTGGCTAAACTTTGTTGCCACCGGCAAAGCCCGGGCCGCTATCCGCCGCCACGTCCGCCACCGCGAACGCGACGAGCTAATCCTGATCGGCAAAAAGCTGTACGAAGAAGTGTGCGAACGCATGCCCGGCAAAATCGGTCAAAAAGCGCTGAATGCGGCTTTTGGCAGGCTGGGGCTGCAATCCGCTGACGATTTGATGCATGCCGTCGGAATTGGCAAAGTCAGCGACCGGCAATTGATGGAGGCACTTGTCCCCGGCTTTGATGCGGACAATCCAGAGATTGATTGGCCCACACAAGAACGGGCGATTTCGATCCGCGGGCTGACCCCGGGTGTTGCTTATCAACTCGGCGAATGCTGCCACCCGATCCCGGGCGACCGAATCGTTGGGCTTCGCCTGCCCGATCAACCCGTCGAAGTGCACACCATCCATTGCGAACAGCTCATCAGCGGTGCCGATGCCGATTGGGTGGACCTTAGCTGGGGCCATGACAGCGATGGCGGCGCTGCACGGATGCGCGTAATCGTCCACAACCGCCCCGGTACATTAGCCGACATGGCAGGCATATTCGGTTTTCATAAAGCGAACATCATCAATCTGCGTATGACCGCGCGCGATACGTCTTTCCACACATTTGAGGCGGATATTGAAGTGCATGACTTGCATCACTTGATGCGGATCTTATCCGCCCTGCGCGCATCGGATGCGGTGGCGCAGGCGGATCGGGTTTTTGATTAGGGCGCTGGACAAACTCTGCCACTCTCTCACTTCGTTTGTCCTGAGTGCGCCGAAGCCGCAGGCTGAGGTGCGTATCGAAGGGCTGCTACGCTTCGATACGGCACTTCGCCTGCGGCTCAGCACCTACTCAGCGCAAACGGTGTGGGGTGGTCTCGAAACTATGAATGTGATGCGCCTTCCCGATTTCTGCATTAGCCTTAATCGCCCATCCCGCCGCAAGTAATGCACCCACTGCGGCGACCGCAATCAAAGGCCGACGTTTGCGCCACGGACTTACCGGTGGATCAAGACTTAACGGTGCGCGGTTGCGCGGGCGCGGCTTATTATGGCCTGCGCGAAAAACTCCACCCATGTAGATCTCCATGGCCCCCATTTAGTTGCGACTCGAATTTTCCCTGTGACGCCCACCAACGAGCGCAAGCCTGTCGGGCAGATGAACGGGCCATGATCAAATAGGCGAAGCGCGCCGTCCCTACGCCAAGGCGTTTGTCGAGCCGTTATTGACTTCGCAAACTTCCATCGGAATATCGCCGCACAGGAGAATTTACTATGCATCGTTTTACACATTCCGCGTCGCAAATCGCATTGATTCCTATGTTGGCGTTGGCCGTTTTACCCACCGCTGCGCAGGCCGAGGACAGCAAAGATCCGCCAAAATGGGATGTGTCGGCTCCTCCCGGAATGACCACCCGCGAAGTGCCCATTTCTGTCGATGAAGGCAGCTGGATGAATGTTGACCTGTCCCCCGATGGCAAGACGATGGCGTTCGATATGCTGGGAGACATCTATGTGATGTCTTTAACCGGCGGCACACCTACGCGGATCGCCGAAGGGCTTGCCTATGAAACCCAGCCGCGCTTTTCGCCCGATGGTAGCCGCTTGTCCTTCACCTCGGATCGCGGCGGCGGCGACAATATCTGGATCATGAACGCCGATGGCAGTGACAAGCGCCAGCTGACCAAAGAGGATTTTCGCCTGACCAATCAGGCAAGCTGGAGCCCCGATGGGCGCTTCATTGCAGCCAAGAAACACTTCACGACGCAGCGGTCTTTAGGGACCGGCGAAGTCTGGCTGTATCACGTGTCGGGTGGCTCTGGCGTAGCGTTGGTGAAAAAGCCCAGTGAAGCGCATCAAAAGGAATTGGGCGAGCCCATCTATGATGCCGATGGCAAGCATATTTGGTTCACCCGCAACACGACATCGGGACCTATCTTTGAATATGCGCAGGATTCCAACAACCAGATTTTCGCCATCGAACGCTATAATATCGAAACCGGAGAGACCGAACAGATCGTCGGCGGCGAAGGCGGCGCGGTGCGCCCTACCCCATCACCCGATGGCAAGAAATTAGCCTATGTGCGGCGCGAGGCAACCAAGTCAAAGCTGTATTTACGCGACCTGACCACTGGTGAAGACCGCAAAATTTACGATGCGCTGGATCAAGATGTGCAGGAAACTTGGGCGGTTACTGGCGTTTATCCGAACATGGATTGGACCCCCGACAGCGGAGCGATTGTATTCTGGGCGGGCGGAAAAGTGCGCAAGTTGACACTGGCGACAGGGCAAGCCGAGATCATACCGTTTCGTATCGAGGACAGCCGCAGCGTGATTGATCCACCGCGTCCGCCCGTCGCGGTAGCCCCCGATAGCATCCAGACCACAATGCCGCGAAGCGCCAGCGTTTCCCCCGATGGAAGCAAGATTGTGTTTGAAACGCTCGGCAAGCTGTGGGCCAAACCCGCATCGGGTGGTGCGGCCAAGCGCTTAACCGCTGATGCTGACGCAATGGAGGCCTATCCGAGCTGGTCACCCGACGGGAAGCGCATTGTCTTTGTTCGCTGGACCGATGCCGGTCTTGGAGAAATTCGCAGCGTCGCCGCAACAGGCGGCTCAAGCGCGGTGATTTCGAAGGCACCCGGCCATTATGTAGGCCCGCGTTACGCACCAGACGGCAAAAATATCGTCTTTGAAAAACGCGAAGGTGGTTATCTGGTTAGCCCGCGTGGTTCGGCTGAGCCTGGCGTTTACCGGATCGCAGCAACCGGCGGCGACGCTGTGCGCATCACCCGCGACGGATCGCATCCGCAATTTGGCGCAAGCAGCGACCGCGTGTTTTTCGTCTCTGGCAAAAAGCTGGTTAGCAGCGACCTGAACGGCGAGGCTCAACGCACCCATGCCGAGGGCGATTTGGTCACCGATTACAGCGTGTCACCCGATGGCCAGTATTTCGCGTTCCGGCAGAATTATCAGGCCTATGTCATGCCGATGTTGCCCGGATCGCAATCGGTGTCGGTTGCAACCAGTAGCGGCGCGTTGCCGGCGGTGAAAGTCAGCGGCGACGGCGCGGATTGGATTCATTGGTCGAACGGCGGAGCAAAACTGCATTGGTCGTTGGGGCCAAATCTGTTTAGCGCGGACCGCAACGCGTTGTTCGCTAACGCGCCGCTTGCCAAAGACGCCAAGCCGGTGAAGTTTGAGCCGCCGAAAACCGGCGTGTCGCTTTCGATGACGGTGCCGACGGACAAGCCCAAGGGCGTTATCGCGTTTGTCGGTGCGCGCGTTGTCACGATGGTGGGCGCGGATGGCGGCGCGCTGGAAGATGGCGTGGTTCTGATCGAAGGCAACCGGATCAAAGCGATCGGCAGCCGGGCATCGGTGACGATACCTGCGGGTGCATCGGTCGTAGACGTCACCGGCAAGACCATCATTCCCGGCCTGATCGATGCACACGCCCACGGCCCATACGGCGTCGATGAAGTGACCCTGCAGGCAAACTGGTCCGAAATGATCAACCTCGCTTTGGGCGTCACCACGCGGCATGATCCGTCAAGCCGTGCGGCGCTCGTCTATCCCGCGCTTGAAATGGTACGCACTGGTGCCACCATCGGCCCGCGCAGTTTTTCAACCGGCGAAATCGTCTATGGTGCCAAATCGCCGGGGGTCTATGCCGAGATTAACAGCATGGACGACGCCCGCGCACACGTCCGGCGGCTAAAAGCGCAAGGATCGCACAGCATCAAAAACTACAACCAACCGCGCCGCGAACAACGGCAACAGGTTGTGGCAGCGGCCATCGAAGAAGGCATGCGTTCGGTTGCCGAGGGTGGTTCGCTGTTCGGCATGGACATGAGCTTGATCGCCGATGGCAACACCACCATCGAACACAACGTCCCGCTCGATGTGTTTTACGACGATGTGCTGCAGTTCTTCTCGCGGTCAAAAGTTGGCTATACCCCGACATTGGTGGTGACTTATGGCGGCCCCGCTGGTGATCCCTACTGGCGCGCACATACCGATGTTTGGAAGCATCCGTTGCTGCAAAAACATGAGCCTGCGTCGGTTTTGATGGCCAACAACGCCCGCCGCGTGATTGCGCCAGAGGATAATTATGTCGATGACAACAACGCACGAGAGGCAGCAAAATTGGCGCGGCTGGGCGTACCGGTATCTATCGGCGCGCATGGACAGGAACCCGGCATTGCGGCGCATTGGGAGCTTTGGTCGTTCGTGCGCGGCGGGATGACGCCCGTTGAGGCACTGCGCGCAGGCACCATCGAATCCGCGCGTTCGCTGGGTTACGATGCCGATATTGGATCATTAGAGGTTGGCAAGCTGGCTGATTTGGTCGTGCTGGATGCTGACCCGACCATAGATATCCGCAATTCAGATACGGTCAGCAAAGTGATGATTAACGGACGGCTATACGACGCCGCGACACTGAACGAGGAAGTATCGGGGACACGCAAACGGCCGGCTTATTACTGGGAGAAGGATGGGGGCAGTGCGGGTGCGGCGACAACTGGGGGGATGGCGACGCATAGCGATTGAGTTCCCCCCCACTGCCGTTTGCCCTGAGTAGGTGCCGTATCGAAGGGCTTGTTCGCGCACTCGGTTTCGATACGGCACTTCGCCCCTCACTGCGTGATGGGCCTCAGCACCTACTCAGCACAAACGGTGTGAATTGTACTTTGAAAGAAAGTTTGCTCAGTTCACCAACTGGCAAACCGGATCAACGACACCCTTGGGTTTCTTCGCATCGGGCTGCAGCCTGAAGACATGCGGCATGTCGGTCGCTTCTCGCCCTGCCAAACTCTCGCGCTGCCCCTTTACCGTGGCGATAAAATCGCGGCACGCGGGCGGGCTGCGCAGATAGTCGCTATGGCCTGTGCTGCCGCTGCTGACTTCGCTGGTGTCGATGATCGTTAACCCGCTTTTCGATGGCTCTTGGGTGTAGCGCCCCTTGGCCGCAAAACAGCGTTCTGGCTTGCCAGCCGCTTTCAGCCCTTTCGCCTCATTTGGGTCAAAGCAATACGGCGAACCAAGCCGGGGATAGCCGTGTATCGACCGCGATAACGCCAGCGCCTTGTCTTTTGATGACGCATAAATTGTGATCCGCCGATCATTGTTCACGCGCCGTGCCGACAAGACTTCTTCGATAATGTCGCGTTCAAAATCTTGCCGGTCCACATCAGGAGACGCCAGTATGATATTGGAAATATTGCTTGAATCTGCATTGGACGAGTTACGATCCACATATTCAACCGCTGGAATGACAAGCCGTGCTCCCATCGAGTGCGAGACGATCACAATTTCTTTGACCCAATCCTGTGTCGCCAATTTTTGCAAGAATCTGCGAAAATTGCGTTCGTCCCAATACATGTTGGTTTCATCAACGGCATAGCTCAACAGCTTTCCCTGTGACGGCCAGCTGTATTGGACAATAGGGCCGTCAAAGCCGGTCATTGCACCGATTTGAACCGCATCTTTGCTGCTGGAATCAATGTCCTCGCGAAAGCCGTGGACGAACAGCAATACGTGGCCTTGGCGCAGATTGGCGGCTTCGCGTAGGCCCGTCCACCAATCCGCTTCGGGTTGAAACGCAGTTGGCACAACGATCTGCTCTTTGCCCTTGGCCAGCTTCAACTTTTCCGGCGGGGCAAAGCGCGCATAGCGAACAGCGTCTGACCGGTGATTGGTCAGGCGTATGTTGCCCCCGCGGCAATCAGGAAGTCGGCTGGTGACGATGAAATAATCTTTGCCCGCAATAGCGCCCGCATCGGTGCTGGACGGGTTGCAGTTTTGACCAGCCATCAACTCGGTATGGCGAACCGGTCCATATTTAACAGCCGCACCACAGGCGCTGAGCAAAAGGAACAACGCGAGGATGAGCGGGGTGCGCATCAGCTTTTTCCGACCACAGACTCTGGCAGATCCTTGCCAAAGACGCGTTGATAATATTCCGCCACCAGCATCCGTTCGGCCTCATCACATTTGTTGAGGAACGACAGGCGGAAGGCGAAGCCGATGTCTTTGAAAATCGCAGTGTTCTGCGCCCAGGTGATGACCGTGCGCGGGCTCATCACGGTGGAGATGTCACCATTGATGAAACCCTGACGGGTCAAATCGGCAACTTTGACCATCTTGGTCACATCGTCGGCGCTGGTGCCTTCGGATTTGGCGAGGACAATCTGCGCCTCAACCTGCGCAGGCAGATAGTTGAGGCCGACGACGATGTTCCAGCGGTCCATCTGGCCCTGGTTGATCTGTTGCGTGCCATGATACAGCCCGCTGGTATCACCAAGCCCAACCGTGTTCGCGGTCGCAAACATGCGGAACCACGGGTTCGGGCGGATGACGCGGTTTTGGTCAAGCAAGGTCAGCTTGCCCTCGGTCTCCAACACGCGCTGGATCACAAACATCACATCGGGGCGACCGGCATCATATTCGTCGAACACCAAAGCGGTTGGCGTTTGCAGCGCCCATGGTAGCAATCCCTCGCGGAACTCGGTTACTTGCTGCCCATCGCGCAGCACAATCGCATCGCGCCCGATCAAGTCGATGCGGCTGATATGCGCATCAAGGTTAATCCGGATACACGGCCATTTCAGACGCGCTGCAACCTGTTCAATATGCGTCGATTTACCTGTGCCGTGATAACCCTGAACCATCACGCGGCGATTATGCGCAAAGCCGGCAAGGATCGCCAGCGTCGTGTCTGGATCAAACACATAGGCTGCGTCAAAATCAGGAACGCGCTCATCCGCCTCGGAAAAAGCGGGGCATTCCATATCGACATCGATACCAAACATTTCGCGCACATTGACTTTAGTGTCAGGTGCATCGAGCACAGTCGTGCCGCGAGCATCGGGCTGGGTGTTTGAAATATCAGTCATCGGGTAGTCTTTCGGGATTATGTGTCGCAGTTTTGGCGGGCTTCATGCCTATATGCGCCTGAAAGCCGATGCCAAGCCTTTTCTTGGGTAGAATTTTCCTAGCTTGCATTGTGTAATCCAGCTCTCCGTTTGCCCTTAGTAGGTGCAGAGCGAACGGGTTAGGGGTGGATCAATGCTCTCTAATCAAGACATCAGAAGCGTTTGCGGAAACTAATTTCGAACACACGGCCCTGCGGATCGAGCAGGCCGGGCTGATAGCTTAACGGCACCAGTCCTGCATTGTCGCGCACATCGATGACATCGGCAAAGACATTTTCTATGCGAAATGCAATGCGGCTACCTTTAAGCCACTTCAGCTTTTGCGTCAGCTTCCCGCGCTGATCGAGGCTGATGAAGATAAAGGCATTGAGCGACGCCAGATCGCTAAAGCGCAAATCGCTGCTCCCGGTAAGGCTGTTGCCATCGACACGGGTCGCGCTGCGGTAGCTGCCTTCAATACGAAAACCCATGCCCTTGGCAAACACACCGCCGCTAAGCGTGACATCATGGCGCGGCGAACCACCTAGGCTGCTGGTCGCAGAACCGTTCAGAAGATCAAGCACCGGAACGCCCGGACGAATCAGGATTTCGTCTTGCAATCGGAAGGTGTGCGACAAGGCCAAAGACCAGCGGCTTGGCTGGCCACCGCCGGGCATCATGCCCATGGGGCCGCGACCACCGCCACCGCCTGCACCGGCAGGACGTCCGCCGCCACCAGCGCCGCTAGGTCCGCCAGCACCAGCCGGACGACCGCCACCACCGCCGCCAAAGCCGCCTCCACCCTGCGGCTGCTTGCCAATGCCGCCGGACATGTTGAAGCTCCAGCGAATACGCTGCGATTCCTCTCGGTCGAAATTCACCGGCCGCTGATCGACGCGGACCAATTGACCGTTTGCATCGCGTGTCACACGGCCCGGAAACGCCGCCTCGATTTCAGAGGTTAGCAGCGGGAACGACGCTGTCGTATTGCGGCTTTTGTTTTTGAAATACTC
Source organism: Sphingomonadales bacterium (assembly GCA_031416255.1). Lineage (GTDB taxonomy): Bacteria > Pseudomonadota > Alphaproteobacteria > Sphingomonadales > Sphingomonadaceae > Sphingorhabdus_B. Next base: position 9,003 of record JANOTI010000194.1, read on the forward strand.
AAGCTGAAGGCTCAGCCCTTCGACAAATTTGGGGGACCAATCGGCCGAAACCTTAAAGTCACGCCTGCTTTCGGCAACCAAGGCCGG
>JANOTI010000195.1:0-2907 GCA_031416255.1 Sphingomonadales bacterium
AGTGGATCGCTTCATCATTCTTGACGACAAAACTGTCGCCGAAACACTGGCGGCAATACGCCAAGTGTCCAGAAATGGCTTGATGGCGAAAGATGGCTATAATGAAATTTTGGCAGTGCGCGACGATCGGGATCGCACTAAATGATAATTTTGGTGGATAGCACTTCGTTGGCCTTACTCATCAACCCCGATGCCAATCCACCAACCGACCCCAATACCGGCGAGCCTGTGAAGTTTGCGAAAGAGCGCATTGAACTTCTCATCGCCTCGCTGACTCCTCAAGACACTCTGGTTGTTCCAACACCGGTTCTTGCAGAGGTGCTGGTCAAAGCGGAAGATGGAGGTCCCGAGCTACTGCAACAAATTTCAGACTTAAGCAGAATTCGCATAGTCCCATTTGATACCAAGGCGGCTATCGAAACTGCATATATGACCCGAGAAGCCACTCAAGCTGGCGACAAAAGGAGCGGGTCGAGCCAACCTTGGCAGAAGGTTAAATTTGATCGACAAATAGTCGCGATTGCTCGTTCCGTCGGGGCGTCGAAAATTTACTCCGATGACGAAGATATGGCGAAGTTTGCAAAGAAGATTGGCATTGAAGTTACCAGTACTTGGGATTTGCCGGTTCCGGAAAATGCCGAGAATCTGTTTACCGCTTTCGGCCTGCGTTCCGACGGAAAGAACGAAGCCGAAAACGAGGGTTCTCAACCGGAAGACCGATGAGTGCCTCACTCATTCAAATTCGGCCGCAAATACTGCCGTGCCTTATCCAGATCCAACCCGCGCCGCTTCGCATAATCCGCGACCTGATCCTCACCAATCCGCGCTACGCCGAAATATTCGGATTGTGGGTGGCCGAAGTAAAAGCCGGATACTGCCGCTGTGGGCAGCATCGCGAAGCTTTCGGTCAGAGTGATCCCCGTGCGGTGCGTCGCGTCGAGCAACGCGAACAACGTCGGTTTCAGGCTGTGGTCGGGGCAGGCGGGATAGCCTGGCGCGGGGCGGATGCCGCGATACTGCTCTTTGATAAGCGCTTCGTTGGTTAGTTGCTCGTCCGGGGCGTAACCCCATAACTCTTGGCGGACATGCAAATGCATCCGCTCGGCAAAGGCTTCGGCGAGGCGGTCAGCAAGGGCTTTCAGCATGATGTCCGAATAGTCATCGATGGCCGCTTTGAACTCGGCGAGTTTCACGCCGATGCCGTGGCCGGTGGTGACGGCAAAGCCGCCGATCCAGTCGCCATCGGGGCTGATGAAATCCGCCAAACACATATTGGCTTTGCCTTGGCGCTTAGCGATTTGCTGGCGCAGGAAAGGCAGGCGGACATGCTCTTCGTTGTCGAGGTGGACGACAACATCGTCGCCTTCGCGCGCGCAGGGCCACAGTCCAGCGACACCGCGTGCGCGCAGCCATTTTTCGTTGATGATCTTGTCGAGCATCTCTTGCGCATCGGCAAACAGGCTAGTCGCGCTTTCGCCGACTACCGCGTCGGTCAAGATGCCGGGATAGACGCCGTGCAGTTCCCATGCGCGAAAGAACGGCGTCCAGTCGATGTAATGCCGCAGGTCGTTTAGATCCCAATCGTCATAGACATGCACGCCGGGTTGCAAAGGCGGCGCTGGCTTCAGGCTCTCGTCGATCTCGAAACCATTAGCGCGGGCTTCTTCGAGTGTGGCGAGCGGCTTAGCGGTTTTGCCCGCACGCGCATCGCGGATGTGCTGATATTCCACCTTGGTGTCGGCAACGAATTTCTCCGCCAGCGTATCGCTTACTAAAGTGGAGGCAACACCAACGGCGCGGCTGGCATCGAGGACATGCACTGTCGGGCCAGAATAGGCGGTTTCGATCCGCAGTGCCGTATGCGTTTTTGACGTCGTGGCACCACCGATCAGCAGCGGCATCGTCATTCCCGCGCGCTCCATTTCCTCAGCAACGGTGACCATCTCATCAAGCGAAGGCGTGATAAGGCCAGACAGCCCGATCATATCGGCGTCGTTCTCAACCGCGACTTTCAGGATTTCCTGCCACGGCACCATGACGCCGAGGTCGATAATTTCAAAGCCGTTGCATTGCAGGACCACGCCAACGATGTTCTTGCCGATATCATGGACGTCGCCTTTGACGGTGGCCATAATGATCCGGCCTTTGCCTTTGGAATTTTCGTCCTTTTCCGCTTCGATATACGGAAACAGGTGCGCGACGGCTTTCTTCATAACGCGCGCGGATTTGACGACTTGCGGCAGGAACATCTTGCCGCTGCCAAACAGATCGCCGACGACGTTCATCCCGTCCATCAACGGGCCTTCGATCACTTCGATGGGGCGACCGCCGCGTGCTTTGATTTTCAGTCGCGCCTCTTCGGTGTCGTCAACGACATGCGCGTCGATGCCTTTAACCAAAGCATGCTCGATGCGTTTTTCCACCGCCCAGCCGCGCCATTCGGCCGCCGCCTTTTCTTGGGCCGCATCGGTACCTTTATAGCGTTCGGCAAGCGCGATCAGCCGTTCGGTCTGGCTTTCAAAGGCGCTATCCGCAGGCAGGGGCCGGTTGAGAACAACATCCTCGCACGCGTTGCGCAATTCGGGGTCGATGGTGTCGTACACATCCAGCTGGCCGGCGTTGACAATCGCCATGTCGAGGCCAGCGGGGATGGCGTGGAACAGGAACACGCTGTGCATCGCGCGGCGCACAGGTTCATTGCCGCGGAACGAAAAGGACAGGTTTGAAAGCCCGCCGGAGATGTGGGCGTGGGGGCAGCGGACGCGAATCTCGCGGCACGCCTCGATGAAGTCGATGGCTTAGCGACGATGCTCGTCGATGCCGGTGGCGTTGGCGAAGTTGTTGGGGTCGAAGATGATGTCCTCGGGCGGGAAGCCGTTGGCGACGAGCAGGTCGTAGGCGCGCCCG
>JANOTI010000196.1:0-5149 GCA_031416255.1 Sphingomonadales bacterium
CACTATTGCTCGATGTTTCGGATTAATAGTTCCGAGGACACTACACTAAATCGACATCCTAGGTTTATCCTACTGCCTTCGCGATCCTTCGCTTCTTCGCGACCTTCGCGTGAAATCTGCAACCTTGATAATTTCACGCGAAGCTCGCGAAGGTGCGAAGTTGCGCGAAGCGTGTTTAAAATGGAATCAAGGCGACCATTTGCCAAGGTCCCGATTATGAACGCCCCTCCCCTTGTCACCCCGCATTTGACACGGGTTTTGGCTTTTTTGCTTTGGCGTCCGAAGATAAGCCTAACCCCGTGTCAAGCACTGGGTGACGGATTTGGGATGTTTAGGACTACGGTCGCAGGAATACCAGTGACACGGAATATAGCTACAGCACCGTCAACCCCTAAGCCGCATCATCCAGCTTGTCAGCCAGCCACATCTTCATCAGCGCCTGCCGCGTTACGCCGCGCTTTCGAGCGTGCTGATCCAGTTCGGCAATCATCCCAATGGGAATGTCCAGATTAACCCGGCGCGACATGTTGCGCGCGCCTTTGACGATCTTGCCGAGATCGAGGAACTCGATGACAGACTCGCCATCGTCAAACCGGCGGTCAAGCTCTTCAGCGCTGATTGTTCGTTTCGACATATAATGCCCTTTCATCATTTCGCGACCGGCGAACCGAAATCATGCGCACCACAACTCCACGCCATGTGATAATCGCCGACCAGAGCCTATCGCCTATCATGCCAATGACCACAGACCGCACCTCACCATCGTCACCATCTCTGGCATAGATTGCAATGCTGCTGTCATCGTCCCAAATTGCTTTTGCCTGTTCAAAATCAATCCCGTGCTTGGCTAGGATTGCCGCGCTTTTATCGGGATCATTTTCAAACTGCATTGATGATATATACACCGGTTATGGTATATTTTCTATACCTAAACTTCCTCTCAACGGTTAAAGAAGCGTCTGTCGACAACACGCCCGGAACCGAACAGCCTTTTGCGGGTTCTCCAACAAACACCCTAAAGGAGAAACCGATGTCCCTACCCCGCGATACGCTTGTGCTTGTAGCCGATGGCCGCAAAATGTTGTTTTTACGCAATAAGGGCGATACGGGTCGGATAGATTTGCAGGTCGAGGCGCATGATGAGCAATCGCTCCACAAGGACAGCGATATGAAAACTGATCTTGCCGGGCAATCGGCGGCGCCGGGAGGCTCCGGTCGTGGCGGCGGAACGATGGGAGAAGTCGATTATCATCAACAGGCCGAAGACCGCTGGGCCCGCGATACCGCGCAGCTGATCAACAAACGCGCCCTCGCTCATGAATTTTCCGCTCTGGCGGTGATCGCCCCGCCCAAAACCCTCGGCGAACTGCGCAAGCATTGGCACAAGGTCACTCAAAGCATGATCCTGATCGAGCTTTCCAAAGAAATGACCGACCGGCCCGTCGCGGATATCGAGGCGATGTTGATGAGCGAGGCAGCCTCTGCCGCATACTGACCCTATGCAAAAGAGATATGAGGGAAAGAGGGAGCAGATCGTGCCGCACTCCTTCTTTTCCTCCGCGCCACTTTTGTATTCATTCGACGATGCCATCAGGCATCCATTGTGCGTACATTCCCCAAAAATCACGCCGAAGAATAAGGCCCGCGCTTCACCATCGTCGTCACAACGCCAACGGCGATCATCATTACGCCGCCATAATACAGAATCCAGATCGCCAGATCGATCCATGCTGCATCGGCCAGCGGGCCCTTTTCTGCGAAGATCAAAAGGTCGGATGCGACAAAGGCCATTGCGCCCATGCCCACGCGGTAGCGCGGGAAATTGCTGTTCCAGGCCGTTGCCGCCATGCCCGCGACAAACAGCGTATAAACTGCAGCTTGGATGCCAAATGCACGCTCGCTTGGCAGGAAATAGGCGATTACTGGCGCGAGCACAAACACCGCAATCGCGAGTAGCTTTTGGCTGAACACCGGATGCACGCGTTGGTGCCGCAGGAACAAATAGACCGCAAGTGCATGCCCGATCGCAAAGGCAATCGCACCCCAGACCATGTCGAGTTCCAGCAATCCGTCACCCAATGCCCAAAACGCCATCACACCCGCGAGCAGCAAAAACTCGCCCGTATTGTGTTTGCGCAAAGCATAGCCAACCAGCATCGCAACTCCGCCCATCTTCCACGGAATCGATAGATAATCTGAGAGGCCAAGCTGCCAGCTAAGCGGGAATGTGATCGCAAAGAATAGGCTGGCGAGCAGCCACGGGCGCTTATGGGCTAAATCTTGGGACATAGCCCTCTGTCGCCTTTTGCCTGTGCAACTGCAAGCCCGTTTGCTAAATGCGCGCACTATGACTTACGACGTACACATCATCGGCGGCGGCCTTGCGGGCAGCGAAGCAGCATGGCAGCTTGGCAAGCGCGGGGTTAAAGTCCGCTTGTCGGAAATGCGCGGATCAGGGGAAACGACAGCGGCGCATCAGACTGACGGGCTGGCCGAGCTCGTCTGTTCCAACAGTTTTCGATCCGATGATGCCGACAGCAATGCGGTAGGTTTGCTGCATCAGGAAATGCGCACATTGGGCTCGTTGACCATGGCGGCGGCAGAGGTCGCCAAAGTGCCTGCGGGTTCGGCACTTGCAGTGGACCGCGATGTGTTTTCGGCTGAGGTAACTCGCCGTTTGCTGGAACTCGGCACAGTTGATATTGTCCGAGAGCGCATCGACGTTGTGCCGATTGAAGGTCTGACGATAGTCTCGACCGGGCCACTAACCGCGATGACCCTCGCCGAAAACATCCGCAGCGCAACCGGTGAAACCAGCCTTGCCTTCTTCGATGCTATCGCCCCGATTGTTTATCACGACAGCATCGACATGGATGTGTGCTGGTATGCGTCCCGCTGGAACAAGGGAGAAGGCAAAGACTATATCAACTGTCCGATGGACAAGGATCAATATCTGGCGTTCCACGCAGGACTGATCGCAGCGGAAAAATCAGAATTTAAGGAATGGGAAAAAGACACACCCTATTTCGAAGGCTGTATGCCTATTGAGGTTATGGCCGAACGCGGGCTCGACACCTTACGCTTTGGCCCGATGAAGCCTGTCGGTTTGGATAATCCCAGAACAGGGCGCTGGCCGCATGCAGTGGTGCAATTGCGGCAGGATAATAAGCAGGGCTCGATCTGGAATATGGTCGGGTTTCAGACCAAGATGAAACACAGCGCTCAAGTAGAATTATTCCGCACCATTCCGGGGCTAGAGAAAGCCGAGTTCGCGCGGTTGGGCGGGTTGCACCGCAATACTTTCATCCGCTCGCCCGTATTGCTTGACCGGCAACTGCGGCTAAAATCGACGCCGCATATCCGCTTTGCCGGGCAGATTACCGGCTGCGAAGGTTATATCGAAAGCGCTGCGGTCGGCCTGATGGCAGGAATCATGGCGGCGCACGAACTGGCCGGTCGGAAGTTCGCCCCTCCTCCCGTGACTACTGCGTTTGGCGCTCTTCTTGGCCACATTACCGGCGATGCTGTGGCAGACAGCTATCAACCGATGAACATCAATTTCGGCTTGTTCCCGCCGCCAGAAAGCAAAGTGCACAAAAAGGAACGCAAGGCATTCTACACCAACCGTGCCCGTGTTGATCTGGCGCACTGGATCGCGGAACAAAGACTGTAGCTTACCTGCGATGATCCTGCCTGTGCGTTTTGTAGGGCCCGTAGGCCGGCAAGCGGCACAGGAAATTGTGACGGCGTTCACCGCCATTCCGATAGAACACTGTCCAGCAGGCGGGATCAAAACCCTTTGGTTGCTTAGCATCGGCATAATGGCTTTACTGGCTGTTTAGGCCGCGTGCCTGCAAATTCTTTTCGGCTGAGAAGTTTATCGTCATTGGCATCAGCCCCGGCAAAACGCTCCCCCGTCGCGGCGGCCCATTCTTCGAAAGTCAGCAAATTATTGCCGTCTCTGTCTAATTTTTTGAATGCCTTGGTCCGACTGGACATCATTTCTAACCGGGATACCAGCTCGTCTCGGTTGCGATCATAACGGTTAAAGCGCTGCTGCTCGCGGCTTGCCTTTGGCGCAGAAGGTGGGTCGGGTGGTGCTAAACCGAATTTAGGGGCATCACCCCCAGCCTCGGGAAGCGACAATTCAACCGGAATCTCCGGTGGAGGGGGCGGAATGGGGATACCAGTTCCAGCCTGACTTTGCCAAAACCAAAGTCCAAAAGATGTAGCAAGCAACGTGGCGCCTGCCCCGAAGAGAAGTTGTTTCACTTCCACCTCCAAGCATGATCGACACCCCAAACTGCATGTGGGCTATCGTTAGTGCCCCGTCAAGGCATGCCAACTAAGCCGCAGTCCGCGACCAAAAGATAATGATTTGGCAGCCGAACTGTCCAACTGCTCAGCAAGCGCCAATATCGATAAAGGACGAATTTTGCGGGTCAGTGATTTTGGAAGTCTCCCAACCGGATCACACCACCATCGGACTAGCAAGTCGATTTGATCGCGCTCTGTTTCTGTTGCTTCGATCCAATCGGCATAAGCGCCACAGATCGCCAAAATACGATCGGCGCGTGCGCTGTGCTGTGCATCCGACTCGGCATCAATTGCCAAAATTTCGTAAGCATCGATCAAATTTAATGCGGCATCGGTGACCGAATTGCTTGCTTCGAAATCGTTAAGCTCTGCCAATAATGGCTCACCTTTGGGCCGCTCCCCCGAACTGGACCTTATGGCATCACGCCACCAGGAAAGACGCAATTGCGCGATCATTGGCTCATTTGCACGCTGCAATACCGACAGCAATCGTGCGTCGAGTGTAAGCAACCATGTCAGTCGCCGCCGAATTGCAGCAGGAGCATAGGCTATGGCTAACAACGACGGCGGTCGCAAAGGTGCATCTGGGTTTTTCATCAGGATACCTTTGGAACTTTATGTATAAATTTCAAGGTTAACGGGCTGGTAACTGTATTCCTTCACTGCGCAGTTACTGCTCCAAAGCTAGAGCAATCTATAGTTATTTACCACTACTGCTGCCCTTATCAGAAACGATTTTTACTGGGGTTGAATCGGTGCGATGTTAGGAGAAATACGCGATGAATGGTATTTTGAAAAGTATGAGAGCAAAAGGCTCTCTGACTCGGCTTTC
>JANOTI010000197.1:0-7736 GCA_031416255.1 Sphingomonadales bacterium
GGCGAATTGCGCAGTGGCGAAGGGCAATATGCGGCAAGTGACAGCGCACTGCTTCTGCCCGGCTTTCCAGAGGATGCCCGCGATATTGCAAACTGGCTCCATCAAGCGTGGAACGGTCGGGCCTTTAACCTCTATGACCGCAAATGGCTCCCCGCGCTTATCCGGCAGCTACAAGATGCCACCTTCTATTTTGAACACGCTGTGGTCGGGGAAACACAAACCGCGATCCTCTGGCGCATGCACGGGCATCATGCCAACGGGCAGCGGGTGCGCTTAATCGGCAGCAGCGTATTCACAGGCGATACGGATGATACTGTGATGGACCATGCAGCGATGGCCGCGCAGATGGAACGCGGAGTGATCGATTATGGGGGTTCAATCATCCCCCAATAGTTGGCCTCCAGATGATCCGCTTAGGATTTTTTGCGGCCTTGGGACGTGGAAGCGGTTGATCGGTGTCCAGGCTTTCGGACGAGGCAATCAGTTCAGCATGGGAAATTCTTAAACCTACCTCGGTTCTAAAAACGAATTCGGATCGTTGTCCCATTTGTACCCAGAAAATCAACGGTTCCACCCACGCTATGCGATAGCGCCTGGATCAAGCTCATGCCCAGGCTCTCCTTGCTGATCGTTTCGATATTGAAATCGGGCGCGAGTCCTCCGCCTTCGTCACGCACTTCAAGCTGCCGCTGCTCGCCTTCGCTGGACAGGCAAACATGAACGACACCTCCATTTATGCCATAAGCGTGCTTGGCCGCATTGGTTATCAACTCTGTCAGCAACAATGTAAAGGAAGCGGCATGATCGGCGGCCACGTCCATTGCGATGCACGATGGCCGAATATCGATATGTTCCAATTGCACTGATAAAGTCTTGCACATATCGGTCAAGAGCGCGCCAAGATCAATTGTGTCGCCGCCGGCTTCGCGCCACAACAGGTCATGCGTCCGAGCAACGGCAATCACACGGTTCGATGCGTCGCCCAGGGCAACGGCTGCTGTCGGGTTCTTGCTTGATTTGGCCTTCAACAAAAGCAGGCTTGAGAGAATCGCAAGGCTGTTCTTAACGCGGTGGCTGGCTTCGCGAACCAATATCCTTTGATAATCGAGTGCTTGCGAAAGCCGGTCTTCGGCAACTTGCCGGTCAAGTGCTACGCCGATGAAATTGGCGAGACCCTGTAGAAATGCAAGGTCGGCGGCTTCAAACTCACCCGCCGATGAACTGTCAACTTCCAGCACACCCCATCGGCCGCCACCATAAGTGATCAGGACGTTGATTGCCCTTTTTACGCCGTGTTCGATCATAAGCGCTGGTGTGCGGAACTGATCTTCGCCTTCAAGATGGTTCGAGATAACAGGGGATCCGGTGTGGAAAGCATATCCGGCAGGCGATTCGAGATCAGCGCCAAAAGACACGACCCCGACAACGCCTGTGTGCCAGCCCACGCCCGCCCGGATCAGCAGATCTTTTTCGGCATTGCGATATTCGAGTATTTTAGAAAGGCTTGCTCGCATTCCAAGAGCCGCGGTTTCGACTGCGTGTTCAAGAAGCTCGGGCACGCCGGAAGATTTCAGGGCTTCCATTCCGAAATTCGACAACGCTGCTTGCTGTTCCAGCCGGTATCCCAGCATTGATCCCGCACCGGTGGCGTCAACAGCTTGGGCAAACGTTGTTTGATCACGCGTGCCGCCTTTGGTGTTCTCTACGACCGCTTTTGCGCCGGTTTCCAGTTTGATAGTCGTGTTCGGTTTCAAAATTGCGCCCTTCCATCGGAAGCATTTGGTGAGTCGGCACGGCGTCAAATCACTTCATCCAATTAAACAGACGATATTATAAACGTTATTGTCAACGAGTTGGTCGTTCAACTGATGCGCGTCCGCCCGAAATATACGTGCGGTAGATGGTTTTTTGCAGTCTGGCGTTTATCCGGTCAAACAAGGACCGGCAACCGATCGTTGCACTACGAGTCGCTGCGGGCCGATCCGGTCGGTGCCAAAATCGCATCGATCTGTTCGAGCGTCAGCGCCCCCAGGTCATCGGTGACCAATGCCGCACCCGCAAAATCCTGATCGTTGGTCATTGCCCCTGGGGTTGCAATGACCGCTATTCCGGCCGCAATAGCGGACGCCATGCTGACCGGAGTGTCTTCAATGGCAACCACCTCGTGCGGCGATAATCCCAAGTGCGAAAGACAATATAAGTAAGCATCGGGAGCCGGCTTAACCGCGCCGATCTTATCGATTGTGACGATCCTGGCAAAGGTGCCGAAATCGAGTTGGTCGCCCAGCGCGGCTTTGATTGCATCAACGTTTTCGACGGATGTTGAGGTGCATAATGCGACGTGCACATCTGCATTTTGGCAAGCCTTGATAAGTTCAGCAACGCCTTTGCGCGGGGTCAAAGAACCGTTCGCGGTGAGCGCGGCGTAATGATGCGTTTTGCGTTCGTGCAACGTCGCAATCACAGCGTCAGTTACATCCGAACGGTTGGCGTCTTCATCGCGATAGGCATGCAATCGCGCCTGACCACCATTGATCGATAACAACCGCCGGTATGTCTCGGCGTCCCAATTCCAATCGAGGTTTGCTTCCACAAATGCCAGATTAAAGGCTTGCCGTTGCAAATCGGATGTTTCGGCGATGACGCCTATTGCGCCGAAAATGACGGCTTTGACCTGCACCATGAAATGGAGCTCCTGTGAATGACGCAGACCTATTGCAACGCCCATAGCGCTGCAGTGTTGCAGATTGTTAGTTTCTGATCGCCTCTGCCAGCTTTGCGGCACCTTGCAACAGGAAATCATGGTCAGAACCAAGAATGAACAGACTCGCGCCTTTCTCGCGCCACATCGGTACGTCACCGATACGGCCAAGAAACATCCCCGTTGTCCGCCCCGCCGCTTTGCCCGCCGCAACGATGCGGTCAACGGCGTCCACCACGACTGCATCGTCTGGCGTCACCGCTGCATAGGAAATCGTCAGATCGGCGCGGCCGATGAACAATGCATCGATGCCTTCAACTGCAGCAATCGCCTCTATATTTTCGACGCCCTCGGTATCTTCGATCTGCGCGATGATGGTTACATTTTTTGCGGCAGCGCGGTGGTGTGCCATACCTTTGGTGGTGTAGCTTGCCGCTCGGCTGCTGCCTGCATAACCGCGCCCACCGCTAACATAATGGCAGGCTTTGACCGCTTCCTCCGCCTCGGCAACGGTGCGGATATGGGGCAGAATCACGCCATCAGCACCGCAATCAAGAGCGTTTAGAATTTGTTCGTGGCTTGCCGATTGAGGGCGGACTAGCACAGCCTTCCCCCCAGCACGCGCCGCAAGAATGCACAGGTCAAGCGCTGCGCGGTCAAAGGGCGCGTGTTCGGCATCAAGCACTAGGCAATCGAGGCTGGAAAGGCTCAACACCTCGACCACGTGCGGGTGGGGCGTTTTGATCCAAGTGCCAGCCAGCAAGTCACCAGCGCGTAATTGGTCACGGAAACTTACCATAATTTCTTACTCGCCAATTCGGCGCCCTCTGCCAATGTTTTTAGCTTTGCCCAGACGATATCGGGGTCAACCACGCCAAAACCGGCAAAGGTTGAAAATCCGCAGTCTGTCCCTGAAATCACCCGTTCACGACCTATGATATTTGCATAGCGCTCAATCCGTTCGGCAACAACGCGAGGGTGTTCGATAAAGTTGGTGGTGCTGTCGATTACTCCGGGGACCAGGATTTTGTCGTCGGGGATAATGTCGGCCATATCGACAAAATAGTTCCAATCGGCTTGATGGCGCGGGTTCGATGTTTCAAACAACAACGCTGTGGGTTTGGCGGCCATCAGTGTCGGTAGGATCACGCCCAGTTCAACGTCACAGCAATGCGGCCCTTCATAATTGCCCCAGCATACGTGCATCCGCACCCGATCGGCAGGGACGTTGCGCAGGGCATGGTTTAGCGCTTCGACATGGCCACCGATTAGCGTCAGATACTCGGCGTCGCTGCGGTCCTTGTACATCATGTGCCGCCCAAGCCCCAGATCAGGGCTGTCGAGTTGCAGATACAATCCAGCGGCGACAATCGCTTCATATTCGGGCCGCATCGCCTCTGCCAGCGCCTCCAAATACGTATCCTGAGTCGGATAATATTCATTAGGCTGGAACAACGCGATCACTCCGGGCGACGCTGCGTTCATGAATCCGTCGGTGGGCTTATGCACAGCAACCGCCGCCGTCATGTGCGCAACATCTTCCTCCAGAGGCGCCATAGACTTGACCGCAATCGGTCCGACGCATTTGGGGCGGCGATAGGTTGGCGTTCCGCCACCTTTGTCTTGACGCGCGAGAAAGTTGGGAAACATCTCAAGGTCTTTGGGCGGCGTCCGCGCGCTATCGCCATCAAAGCCGGTGATCCGGTCCTTGATATAGGTTGCATAGGAAATTTTGGACATCTCGCCATCAGAGACAAGGTCAACACCGCTTGCGACCTGCTTTGCGACTGCGTCATCCACAGCCGCGCCGATAACCGATGAGAACTGTGCAGCATCAACCGGCTCGCCGCGTTCTTGCGCAAAGACAAGATCGGTAACCGCCGCAGAGCGCGGTAATGACCCGACATGCGTAGTAAGAATGCGGTCCGTCATGCGTGAGATCCCTCTTTGTAATCGTTTAGCCAAGTCGTCAGCACCACCGAAAGCGCCGGAGCCTGTTCAAGCGGAAGCATGTGTCCCGCGCCCGGTATGATTGTCAGTCGCGCATTCTTTGCCCGGCGTGCCATGGCTTCATGCCATGCGGGTGGGCACAGCGTGTCTTCGGTCCCGCACATCACCGCAATCGGCCCTGCAAATGTATCAAGCACCGGGCCGAGGTCGTCTCGCGTGCGCAGTGCCTCGCTTTGCGCCTGAAAAACATCCTCGCCTAGATCCATCGCCATATCGAACAGCAGCTGTTTCAATGCCTCATTGCTGCGATTGGCCACAGCCAGATATGCAGGCTTTAGCTCGTTAGCGATGATCGTTGCCAGTTCGCCGTTCTTGACCCGCAACTGCTGAACGGGCCTCAAACATGCCCGTTCCGGCAAATCAGCGCCTGAATTGGTATCGATCAGAACCATGGCTTTGACACGCTCAGGCGCTTGCCGTGCCATCTCCAACGCGACTATTCCGCCCATCGAAAACCCGATTGGAACTATCGGGCCATGCAGCTTTGCCAGCACCGCAGTTGCCATTGCCGCTATGCTGGCTTGTACCAAAGGAGGTGCATCGACTTCCGTCCATTCGGGAAGTTCGGGCAATTCTTGCCAGAGCCGGGCATCGCACATGTTGCCGGGAATGAAGATCAGACTTGGTTGCATCAGCCGAGACGTGCGGAGCTGCCCGGTAGCAACTCGCCGGCGAACAAACGCTGTTCGGGGGACAGTTCTGGCCGTTCGATCCGTTCGAGCAGCATTGCGACCGCCGCTTCGGTCATCCTCCGAACCGGTTGGCGTATTGTTGTCACTTGATAGGCAAGCCATGTTGCCGGACCAACACCGTCAAAGCCGACGACTGACAAATCCTGCGGCACCTCGATGCCGAAATTGATCCGTGCGCTGTCGATTGCGCCAATCGCCATCAGGTCGTTGGCGCAAATCAGTGCGTCCATCTTGCGATGCGTCATCCGCATCAATTCTTTCAGCGCAGCGTCGCCGCTGGCATAATCGAAATTGCCCCGTACGATGCGGCAATCACGCCCCAATTGCTGCAACCGCCGCCGCGCCGCCTCGACTCGTTCTTCACCGACATAGCTATCGGCAGGCCCTGCGATGATGCCAAAGACATGATGTTCGCCCTCAACCAAGCCATCGACCAAAGCGTGTTCGCCGCTGACCGAATCGCAGCAGACGCTCGCCACGGGCACGCCTTCGCCGATGCGGTTGTAGAGTACGACCGGCACACCGCGGTCAGCAAAGGCGGCTAGCTGTTCAGGGTGTAGACGCGCTGCGACAATCGCGCCGTCAACGCGGTAGCGCCAAACTTGGTCGAGCACTTCGTCTACGTCTGATTCAGCGGCAAGCGAAAACAGCAGAACGCGAATGCCTTGCGCGGACAAACGCTGCGTTAATTCAGCCAGCACTTCTGGATAATACAGGTTGGTCAGGTTCGAAATGATGATCGCGACAAGATTCGACCGGCGCGTTATCAGCCCTTGAGCAATCGCATTGGGATAATAATTCAGTTCACGCGCAGCGACCAAAATTTTCTCACGCGTGCGCGGCGCAACCGATGCACCCTGTTTGAAACAGCGCGACACCGCCGATTGTGACACCCCGGCGTGCCTTGCTACATCATAGGACGTAGCGCGCCCGCCTGATGTTGCCATAGGCTGGTGCGACTCAGGCTGCTTCTTTACGGCCATAGCGGCGGACCCTTATGTCGGCCTGTTCTTTATGCCCTGCAAAGCCCTCTATCGCGCACAGCCGCGAACAATATTCCCCTATCATCACACTCGCCTCATCGGTTAGCACCCGTTGATAGGTGCAGGTCTTAATGAACTTGCCCACCCAAAGCCCTCCCGTAAAGCGCGCATTTTTATTCGTCGGCAGTGTGTGGTTCGTGCCGATGACTTTGTCGCCGTAACTGACGTTGGTGCGGTGCCCCAGAAACAGTGCGCCGTAATTGGTCATATTGTGCAGGAAATAGTCGGGGTCTTCGGTCATAACCTGAACGTGTTCGGACGCGATCTCGTCGGCGATCTGGACCATTTCTTCGTAACTGTCGGCAACGATGACCTGCCCGTAATCAGCCCAAGCCTTTGACGCGATGGGCGCGGTTGGCAGGATCGTAAGCTGACGTTCGATTTCAGCCATTGTCTCACGCGCGAGTTTCTCCGAATTGGTCAGCAAAATCGCGGGGGAATTGGGGCCGTGTTCAGCCTGACCGAGTAGATCGGCGGCGCATAGTTCGCCGTCCACCGTTTCATCAGCGATCACCAACGTCTCGGTCGGGCCCGCAAGCAAGTCGATACCAATGCGCCCGAAAAGCTGACGCTTTGCTTCGGCTACATAGGCGTTGCCTGGGCCAACGATCATATCGACAGCGGCAATGCTTTGTGTGCCAAGCGCCATTGCGGCCACGGCCTGAACACCGCCGACGCAGAGGATTTCGTCCGCGCCCGCCATGTGCATAGCAACGACAATCGCTGGATTGGGCTTGCCTTCAAACGGTGGTGCGACTGAAATAACGCGTTGTACGCCTGCGACTTTTGCGGTCACCACGCTCATATGCGCAGACGCAACAAGCGGATATTTGCCGCCAGGGACATAGCAACCAACGCTGTTTACTGGCAGATTCTTATGACCCAATATGACGCCGGGAAGTGTTTCGACCTCAACGTCTTTTAACGTATCACGCTGGATCCGGGCAAAGCCGCGCACTTGTGCCTGCGCAAAACGGATGTCTTCGATGGTTTGCGGTGCGAGTTCGGCATAGGCTGCGTCGATATCGGCTTGCGAAAGCCGGAAATCAGCAGGGGCCCAATTGTCGAATTTCAGCGACCAATCGCGCACTGCATCATCGCCGCGCTTTTTTATGTCAGCGATAATTTCCTCAACAACACGACGAACCTGCGCATCGGCTTCGGCAGCTGCGTCCTCGGTGATGCCGGTTTTAAGATAACGGGCCATTTTACTCTCCTTGGGCGCTTTGAATCGGCTTGATTGTGTTCTACGCTAACGGAAATGACTTCGAATGCAAAGAGGATAGAATG
>JANOTI010000198.1:0-3548 GCA_031416255.1 Sphingomonadales bacterium
GCTATCGGCCCCGGCCTTGCCAAAGCCACGATTGCCGCGCGTGTAGATGGTGAACTTCGCGATGCGATGCGACCGTTTGATGGGGACGCACAGCTTGCGCTTGTCACCAGCCGCGACGAAGCCGACGCGCTTGAGCTGGCCCGGCATGATTTTGCCCATGTCCTCGCCGAGGCAGTGCAGAGCTTGTTTCCCGGCACACAGATTACTTTTGGCCCATCGACCGATGATGGTTTTTATTATGACGTGATGGCTCCTGCCAATCGCGGGCCGTTTGCCGAGGAAGACCTGCCCGCGATTGAAGAGGTGATGCGCGCGATCATCCGCGCCGATAAGCCGCTGCGCCGCGAAGTGATGGCGCGCGATACGCTGATCAAAACTTGGGCGGACGCAGGCGAAAGCTTTAAGGCCGAATGGGCAGCGGAGTTGCCTGAGGGTGAGGAGCTGTCTGTCTATTGGTCGGGCAACGACTGGATGGATATGTGCCGCGGCCCGCATCTGGCCTCCACCGGAAAGCTTGATCCCGCGGCGTTCAAACTGATGCGCGTGGCTGGAGCTTACTGGCGCGGCGATCAAAAGAACCCTCAGCTGAGCCGCATTTACGGCACCGGCTGGCTGAACAAAAAACAGCTCGACGAACATCTGCACCGGTTGGAAGAAGCGGCAAAGCGGGACCACCGGCGGCTGGGGGCGGATATGGACCTGTTCCATCTGCAATCCGAGGCGCATGGCAGCGTATTTTGGCATCCGCACGGCTATATGATTTGGCGCCAGCTGGAGGCGTATATGCGCCGCGCAGTCGATGCGACGGGCTATGCCGAGGTGAAAACCCCGCAGGTCATGGATGCCAAGCAATGGGAACAATCGGGCCATTGGGGCAAGTATCGCGAGAACATGTTCGTCATCCCCGACGAAGTGCCCAATGTTGATGATGAAGGTCCGGTGATTAGCGGCGACGCCGACTGGATGGCGCTGAAGCCGATGAACTGCCCCGCGCATGTCCTTATCTTTCGCCAGGGGATCAAATCCTATCGCGACCTGCCATTGCGCTTGTATGAAAATGGCTGTTGCCACCGCAACGAACCGCACGGCGCTTTGCATGGCCTGATGCGAGTGCGGCAATTTACGCAGGATGATGCGCACATCTTCTGCCGCGAGGATCAGATTGTCGCCGAAGTGCAGGATTTCTGTGCGCTTGCCGACCGCATCTATAAGGATTTCGGTTTCAGCTATTCGATCAAGCTGGCGCTGCGCCCCGACCAGCGCTTTGGCAGCGATGCTGATTGGGACAAAGCGGAAAACGAGCTGCGCGATGCTGTCGTGCGTGCAGGCCTTGCAACGCCCGAATATGGCTGGGAAGAATTGCCCGGCGAAGGCGCGTTTTATGCACCGAAACTCGAATGGCATTTAACCGACGCAATCGGCCGGACATGGCAGGTCGGCACAATCCAGTCCGACCGCGTCTTGCCCGAACGATTGGACGCAAGCTATATCGGCGAAGACGGCGCACGCCATCGCCCGGTGATGCTGCACCGCGCGATCTTTGGCAGCTATGAACGGTTTATCGGTATCTTGATCGAACATTATGCCGGACGTTTTCCGGTGTGGTTGGCGCCGGTGCAAGCGGTGGTCGCAACGATTACCTCCGAAGCCGATGGCTATGGCAACGAAGTAACGGCAAGACTGAAAGCCGCAGGCATCCGCGTCGAGGCCGATCTGCGCAACGAAAAGATCAACTATAAAGTCCGCGAACATTCGCTGGCCAAAGTCCCGCATCTTCTGGTCGTCGGCAAACGCGAAGCCGAAGAAGGCAAAGTTGCGATCCGTTCGTTGGGGTCGGAAGGCCAACGGATCATGAGTGTGGATGATGCACTGGCGATGTTGCTGGCTGAGGCAACTCCGCCGGATTTGCGGAATTGAGCGAAGTCGCTACCCGACCAAAAAGACTGTGGCTGCGATGGCTAGCTGTATTGGCACTGCTTGTGCTGATCGGCATTGGCGTCCTTGCCAAGGGCTATTGGAATGCGACTCGCGATCCGGTGATCCGGACGGCATCTTTGTCGGTGAAGAACTGGCCCGCCGAAGAGCCGCCGCTTAAAATTCTCCTTATTTCGGACATCCATGTTGCCGGACCGGACATGCCGCCCGAACGGGTGCGCCATATCGTCGCCGAGCTGAATAATCTGAAGCCCGATCTGGTGCTGATTGCAGGTGATCTGGTCAGTGAGAAGGGCGTTGCGACCCATATCTATAATGCCGAAGAAATCATCGCGCCTTTGTCGGGTTTGAAAAGTCGGCTTGGGACGGTTGTTGCGCTTGGAAACCATGACCATTGGTTCAAATCGGCTCCATTAGAAGCAGAGCTTAAAAGGTATAATATTGCAGTCGTGAAGAACGATGCCATCGAGCGGGGCCCGCTGGTCCTTGGTGTCATCGACGATATCCATATCGGTCTGCATGACATTCCAGCAACATTTGCTGCGATGGATAGACTGCCATCAAAGCCCCGAATAGTGTTAGCGCATAGCCCAGACGTCGTGCCTGAAATGCCGTCGGCTGTTGCCGCAGTCTTTGCTGGCCACACGCATTGCGGGCAAGTTGTGTTCCCGCTCTTCGGCGCGTTGACTTACGTATCCGACTACGGAGATCGCTTTGCTTGTGGCGCCATTGACGACAACGGCCAGCGCGTTTTTGTGACCGCAGGCCTTGGCACAAGCGTGCTACCGCTTCGTTATGGCGCGATGCCCGATGCTTGGCTGGTAACACTAGCGAAGTGACGTGGTTATATTTGCTCAACGGCTTTAGTGCCACAACCTTCGGCATAGCCTTCGCGCTCGTGTTCGGCGCGTCCATCGTGCGCGGGCTGACTGGTTTTGGCTTGGCCATCATCCTTGTGCCACTGCTCGGCCTGATCGTGGAGCCGGTGCAAGCGGTGGTGATCTCCATCTTGTTGCAATTGCTCGCAGGGCCGATTGGGCTGAAGCGGATATTGGCCGATGGGGAGCGCGAGACCGCCATCCCAATAGCCATCGCGGCGGTGTTGGCAACGCCCTTTGGCGTTTGGTTGCTGTCGGTGACGCCTGCCGATGTGGCGCGGGTGGCGATTGCGCTGCTTGCGATTGCGGCTTTTGCGTTGATGTTTGTGCCCGCCAAGGAAGCGGCCGTTCCGGGGCGCAAGGAAACATGGGCGACGGGGGTTGCGGCGGGTGTGTTGACCGGCTTTGCCTCAATGCCCGGGCCGCCGGTTGTGCCCTATTATATGCGCCGCAAACTGCCGCCTGCGGTGGCGCGTGGTTCGATGTTGATGGTGTTTTTTGCGACCGCGATTGCGGGCAGCATTGCCTCGTTCGCAATTGGCACGGCGGACCTTCGCCTGCTGTGGTTGTCGGTTTTGTGCTATCCCGCGCTTTATATTGGAACGCGTTTGGGCGAGATGGCCTTTGGCACAATCAGCGAGCC
Source organism: Sphingomonadales bacterium (assembly GCA_031416255.1). GTDB lineage: Bacteria > Pseudomonadota > Alphaproteobacteria > Sphingomonadales > Sphingomonadaceae > Sphingorhabdus_B. The sequence continues at coordinate 3,457 of JANOTI010000198.1, forward strand.
AGTGTGGCGGACTTTGGTGGGGGTAATCCTGGGAGTAGCCGGAATTGCGGCGCTACTGCGGCTGGTGTCTTAAGATTAGGTCCTGCCTCTTA
>JANOTI010000199.1:0-8851 GCA_031416255.1 Sphingomonadales bacterium
CATTCCGACGGACGTCGCCTTGGCAAGAATACGTCTTGGTGGTTTTGTGGCAGACCACCATCAACCCCTTAACTTGGGCATCCCGGTGTATGCCGGAGCCTAATGGCATCTCTCGGATGCGGGCTTCGGTGAGATTCGACACGGACATTCAACATTCTCCTTCAAGTACCGCGTCAGACACCGAACGGCCGCCATCCTTGGCTGCCTCCGAGTGACGCTGAGTGATTGGAATGTCGTGGTTTTACTAGCTTGCGAGCCCTAAAGTGACCATCAGTTGCACTGAATTACCACTTAGTGCGCAACTCTTAATCAGCGGGTCGTGGGTTCGAACCCCTCAGCGTCTACCATTTTTGTATATTTCACCTGACAATTTGTTTTCGCCGCTGCGTATATGCTTGCATCGGTTACGGCAGCGTGTTGATTGGCCTGTATGCCCAACGACGCAGCACTTCGCCTCGGTATATTTCTCGGCCTGTTCGTTTTGCTAGCGGCCGCCGAAGCATTGTACCCACGCAGACCAATGCTTTCACCGCGAAGTCTGCGCTGGGCGACGCATGGCGCTATGCTGGGCTTAGCGACGGTAATCCTGCGGATCGCGGCAATTATATTCCCTCTTCTGGGTGCAACCGCTGCGGCATATTTTGCGGTGCAATCGGGTTGGGGGGTTTTCCAGTGGCTTTCGCTTCCCGAATGGATTGAAATACTGCTGGCCATCGTCTTGCTTGATTTGGCCATTTGGGCGCAGCATGTCGCAACGCATCACATACCGATATTGTGGCGCATCCACCGCGTGCATCACGCCGACCGCGAATTGGACGCATCCAGTGCGCTGCGGTTTCATCCGTTGGAAATTTTGCTTTCTGCTGCGTATAAATTAGCGGTCATTTTGGCTTTGGGACCAGCGCTGATCGCTGTTGTCGTTTTTGAAATAGTATTGAACGCTAGTGCCATGTTCAACCATGCCAACTGGGCTTTACCCCCACGCATCGAACGTTGGCTTCGGCTTGGCATAGTTACCCCCGATATGCACCGCATACACCATTCAATTCTCCGCCACGAACACAATCACAATTTCGGTTTTTGTTTGTCGATCTGGGACCGGGCTTTCGGCACTTACTGTGCTGAGCCTGAAAATGGCCAGCTGGGTATGACCATCGGCCTTGCGGATTGGCAGCATGATGACCGGACTGTCCGGCTAGGCTGGATGCTAGGTTTACCGTTTCGGCGATAGCCAGGTGCAGCCAAGGTTTATCCGAGCTTGCTATTCAGCAGCGCGATTAACTCAGACACATTCGATGGCTGGCTCAACGCCTCGGCATCGGCCAGTGTCGTTAAGCTGCCATCGTTTTCCAGTTGGAATATTGCCGGTAACACTGCCGCATTTGCAGGCCATTTTTGCCGGAAATCTTCGCGGTGATAAAATTGCGTTTCAACGGGCAAAGCATCCAAATATGTTTTCCACTCGCCGCGCATCGTCACCATGCCATGCGTGATTGCGCACAACGAACATTGATAGGTACTGGGCGAAAAGAGTTTGTGCGCTGAATCCATCATGGCGTTCATCTTGCCCTCATCAGCGTTATAAACAAAAACGAGGGGTTTTTCAGACATAGCCGCGTCTTTCAATGGGGGGGGTGAAACAGCCTCTGGTGCAGAGATGCGGGTATCGCTGCGACCAGCAATCAAATACATAATTCCGCGCGCCGCCCACGGGAATAGACCCAGCGCTACAAACGAAGCAATCAAGCCAGGTGAAGCGATATCGCCCAGGCTTTCAATCTGTGCCAGCTGCGTTCCGGCATTCACAAATACTATTGTACCCAAGATCATACCGACCTGGCTGACCCAATAAAAGGTACGGGTTTTAATCGGTGTCAGCCCCATCGCAAGATTGATGAGAAAGAAAGGAACCGCCGGGATTAAACGCAACGAAAACAAATAAAACGCACCGTCCTTTGCCACGCCGTCGTTAATGGCTTTCAACCGGTCGCCAAATTTTGTTTGCACCCAATCCCGCAAGACATATCGGGAACCGAGAAAAGCCAATGTCGCGCCAATGGACGAGGCAAAAGAGACCACAATTGTGCCGGTCAGCACTCCAAACAACGCACCACCCAGCACTGTCAGCAGTGCCGCGCCCGGCAAAGAAAAGGCCGTCGATACGACGTAAACGATGAAATAGACGCCAATCACTGCCATCGGATTTTCGGCATAGGCGTTTGCAAAACTGCTCTGCTGCGCCTTGATCGCATCCAGTGTCAGATAATCCTTCAATCCCAGCTGGTAGAGAGCAATTGCTCCAGCCAATATAACGGATAAAAAGATCAAACGACGCAGCATTGCTATGCTCCTTAAATGCACCAGCCAACTAGAGTGACTTTTGCGCTTCATATCAAAGTCTGACAAAGCGGCAATGTAAACTGCGCACCCAATTTGCAGGAAGCGCAATTGACGCTTGCGTAAAGCAAACCTCTCGCTATCTTGCACTGCAACATAAACGATCCGCCAAAGCGCGGACTAGCGGGAAATATACTATGGCAAGCAAGCGCGAGGCTGTGTTCACGATGGAACAAGTCGATGGCCGCACGCTCCGCGTTGCGCATTGGAAAGCCGCGAAGAATTCCGGCAAGCTGCCCTTGCTGTTTTTTAACGGCATAGGTGCCAATATCGAGGCGATGGCACCCCTTGCCGATATGTTGGATGACCGCGACTTTCTGACCTTTGATATGCCGGGCGTGGGTGGTTCGCCAGAACCTGTGGTCCCGTATAACGCTTATCTGATGTCGCGGATTGCATCAAAATTGCTCGACCGGTTTAATATGCCGCTTGTTGACGTCATGGGCGTCAGCTGGGGTGGCGCAATGGCGCAACAGTTTACCCTGCAAAATCGGGACAGGGTCAATCGACTGATTTTGGCGGCGACCACAGCCGGTATGCTGATGATACCCGGCAATCCCAAATCGCTCATAAAAATGGCCGATCCGCGCCGCTACATCGACCCCGATTTCATGCGGAAACAATTCAACGTGCTTTACGGTGGGTCGTCAAAGGGATCCGAGGACCATATCGGACGCATCAAGCCGCCATCAAAAACCGGCTATTTCTATCAATTGCTGGCAATGATGGGCTGGACCAGTGCGCCGTTTCTGCCTTTTATGAAACAGGACACGTTGATCATGATGGGCGGCGACGACCATATCGTGCCAATCGCCAACGGTCATTTCCTCAAAATGCTAATCCCCAATGCGACATTGCACCAAATTCCCGATGGCGGGCATTTGTTTTTGTTAAGCCATGCAGCGGAGTGCATTGAGGTGATAAAAGATTTTCTCGATCATCCTGCAACGGATTTGCGCAAAGCGGCTTAGGTTTTTAGCGCGCAGTCGGCGTGAACACATACGTTACCGCGCAACAGCATCGGCCTTACACGCCTTGATCGCAGCAATAGAGGGGCGTTCGCCGTCCTGTTCAAACCGCGCAAAATAGGCGCTCACCTCGGGCCGTTCGGCAAATTCTTTTAGCCGGTAACCGACAGCTGCAAATTCGCAAAAGAGCAATTTTGGGGGAATACCATGCTGCTTTGTGGGCAAGTCGCGGTCAACGACAATCACCTGTCCGCCTTGCGCTAGCGCAGGACGCATGCGCCACAGAAACGCATAAGGCTCACTAATCTCGTGATACATGTGGACCATAAAAATGCGGTCGAAGCTGCGCGGTGGCAGGCGCGGATCATCAAACCCGCCTTCTTTGATAGCGACATTATCCAACAACCGTTCGCGCACCAAACGGTCCGCCAACCGGTCAAGCGCTCCACGGTTAATGTCCTGCGCCAAAACGCGCCCTTTAGTTCCGACGCGCTGGGAAAGCCGGACTGTGTAATACCCTTCACCCGCCCCTATATCGGCAACCGTCGTGCCGGGGCGGATGTCGGCCCAGTCCATCAGTTTTTTCGCTTCACCCGCTTCATCACGAGCACCTTCGGTCGAGAATTCGGTTCCCGATGAATCCGAAACCGGCCGGTCTGGAAGAGGAAAGCTGCGTGCGCTTTCAAGCCTGCCATCATCGTCTGGAACGGGCTGACACGCGGCAAGAACCACGAACACCAAAGCCGAAAATAGAATACGAGAAGCTAGCACATCTTGTCCTTAATGGCAGTTCGTACAGGATAGAAGCGGGTAATTGCGAAGCCCCTAAAATGGCCTGTCTGCCAATTTACACATCTTATCGCAGGCAACAGCCATAGCGCAGCCCGTTAAATTGACTTTAACCTTATCTGGTCACACTTCGCAGGGGATAAACTTGCCGTCACGTGGTACAGAGTTCAAAGGGACGTTGGTGTTCGAAACCGGAAGCAAAAGTGTTGCAGCAGCACAATTTGGCACAGCCACTAGCGCAGGTGACGTGACCATTGCCGATGCAATGGTTGCACCGCTGCGTTCTAGCGCAGCTCCCAGTTGGCGAGAGCGCATTGCAGCCATAGATTGGGCCCCCGATCTGGGTGAAGATATCGGATCGACGCGCTGGTTTCGCGGATTGGTCACATTAACGGCACTGAGCATCATCACGCTTTCATTTTTACCCGATTTCGGCCCCGTTTATGGCGCTCAAGCCCCGATGCCAACGCCTGCACAGATTGAAATTGCGCGCACTCAAACGATTATGCCCATCGCCTTTGGTAGCGACACAGGCGGCCGTATGGCGGCAACCGAAAATGTCGTAGCCCTCACCGCCAGCCCGGAACGTCCAAGCATTGAGGTTACCGCAACATTGGGTCAAGGCGACAGCTTTGCCCGGGTATTGCAACGCGCGGGCGTCGGCGGCGCTGATGTGGGCACAGCGGTGTCGCTGGTCAGCAGCGCAACCAGCTTATCCGAGATTCGTCCGGGAACGCCGATTGAAATCCTATTGGGCCGCAGATTGTCTAATAACGCGCCAAGACCGTTGGAAACCCTGAATTTTCGGGCACGGTTTGATTTGCGTTTAGCGGTCAACCGCACGACGGGCGGGCTATCCTTGATACGCAAATCCATTGCGGTGGATGATACACCGCTGCGCATCCGCGGTACCGTTGGCAGCAGCCTGTACCGCGCTGCGCGCGCAGCTGGCGCGCCAGCCGACATCATACAGGATTATCTGAAGATCATAGCCGGCCGAACCTCGCTGACCAATATCGGGGCAACTGACGAATTTGACATTATCGTCGCGCATCGCCGTGCTGAAACCGGCGAAGTCGAAGTGGGTGGGCTGCTTTATGCAGGTATTGATCGTGGCGGAAAATCCCGCATCCAGATGCTGAAATGGACCGAAGGCGAGAGTACCCAGTGGTTCGAGGCATCGGGCGTTGGCGAAACGCGCGGGTCGATGAACAGCCCGGTTAATGGGCGAATGACATCAGGCTATGGCTATCGCCGCCACCCAATCCTTGGCTATCGCAAAATGCACGTTGGCATCGATTTTGGTGCGCCGCATGGGGCCCCCATTTATGCTGCAACTGACGGCGTTGTTTCGGTGTCCGGGCGTATGGGTGGCTGCGGAAACGCAGTCAAAATCAACCATGCCGGCAATCTTGCAACGCGGTATTGCCATATGAGCCGCATCGCCGCCAACTCTGGCCAGCGGGTGCGTGGGGGGCAGATAATCGGCTATGTCGGGTCAACAGGTCTCTCCACCGGCCCTCATCTGCACTATGAGCTTTACCGCAATGGCAGCATCGTCAATCCTATGTCGGTCAAATTCACGCAACGTGCACAGCTGAGCGGTAGCGATCTGTCACGGTTCAAGAGCCAGCTGACGCGGTTAAAGGCTGTAAAGCCAGGAGCAGCTTTAGTACCGATGAGCGGCGTACGAAAACCTGTCGATGCGCCGCAGCGCGAAATTGACCGCATCTCCCAGCGGCACAGTAAGCGCACAAAGCTCGGATGATACGCGACCGGCATTGAGCGCCGCTAAAAGCTCCGCTATGCCCATTGCATGGTAACACAAAGCAGCTTTCCCAATACCCGCCTCCGCCGCACACGTGCCACCGGATGGAGCCGCGAAATGGTGCGTGAAACGACTCTGTCATCCGCCGATCTAATCTGGCCCTTATTCATCACCGACGGGGAAGGCGTGGACGAACCAGTAGCATCGCTACCCGGTGTATCCCGCTGGTCAGTGGATGGCATCGTCGTGCGTGCAGCAGAAGCGATTGCGCTTGGCATTCCGTGCATTGCTTTGTTTCCCAACACGCCCCCTGCATTGCGCAGCGACGATGGTGCCGAAGCCTCTAATCCAGACAACCTAATGTGCCGCGCTATCCGCGCCGTTAAAGCCGCGCATGGCAATTCGATCGGCATCCTCACCGATGTCGCGCTCGACCCTTATACCAGCCATGGTCAGGACGGAATTATCGACAGTGCAGGCTATGTTTTGAACGACGAAACCGTTGCCGCTTTGGTGGATCAAGCGGTCAACCAAGCCGATGCCGGGGCGGATATTATCGCTCCATCGGATATGATGGACGGGCGCATAGGTTCGATCCGCCGTGCCTTAGAAATGAACAGCCATTTTAACGTCCAGATCATGTCCTATGCTGCCAAATATGCCAGCGCCTTTTACGGCCCCTTCCGCAATGCGGTTGGCTCAAGCGGCCTGCTGAAAGGCGACAAGAAAAGCTATCAGATGGACCCGGCAAACAGCGGTGAGGCGTTGCGCGAAGTCGCTATGGACATCGCCGAGGGCGCAGACAGCGTTATGGTAAAACCCGGCCTGCCCTATCTGGATATCGTGCGCCGGGTGAAAGACAATTTCGACGTGCCCGTGTTCGCGTATCAGGTGTCCGGCGAATATGCGATGATCGAGGCGGCAGTAGCGGCGGGTGCGGGTGACCGCGACGCACTGGTGCTCGAAACATTAACCGCGTTCAAACGGGCCGGATGTTCAGGCGTGCTGACATACCACGCGGCCCATGCGGCGCGTTTGCTCAATGGCTGAAATTGTTGCTGAAACTGAACGCTTGATCCTCCGTACCGAGGCCGCAGGCGATTTGGATCGATGGATGGAGGTTATGAATACCCCTTCCGTCATGCACCATCTGGGCGGCGTGTGTGAGCGGCATCAGGTCGAGGCCCGGTTTGCACGCAAGGCTGCGGAAATTGCCAAGCTCGGCTATGGTTTCTGGCATGTGCAAACCAAATCCGATGGACTGTTTATCGGCCAATGCGGCCTTTCAACGATTGATGTGGTGGCGGCGGGGCCCATTTTGAATGCAGGAATCCAAATCGGCTGGAGCATCGCTGAAAGCCATTGGCGACAAGGCTATGCCCGCGAAGCCGCCCGTGCCGCGATTGACTTGGCGTTCAACCGGTTTGGCTTAAAACAGCTTTTTGCCCAGACCAGCGACGCCAACCGCGCATCATGGTATTTGATGGAAAAGCTGGGGATGGTCCGCGTTCCGGATCTCGATTATATCGATCCCGATTATGCACCAGAGGAAAATCCGACAATCCTTTATCACCTGACCTGCGAACAAGTGGACCAATCCCTTGTCTGAATTCCAACTCGAAACCGAACGCCTGATCCTGCGCGATTGGTGCGCAGCGGATATCGATCCGTTCCACGCAATCTGTTCTGATCCCGTCGTCATGGCGACGCTTGGCGCGTTGATGACGCGCGATCAGACGGCGGCTTCGGTTAAACGGATGCAGCGGCTGCAAGAGGAATTGGGCCATTGTTTCTGGGCGATGGAGCGCAAACAGGACCATCAGCTTATCGGCTGGTGCGGGATTATCCGTGGCGATGCCGATACGCCTGTCGCAAACAGACTGGAGGCTGGCTGGCGCATGACGCCGTCCGCTTGGGGTAAAGGCTATGCCACAGAAGCAGCCACCGCATCGGTGCAATGGGCGTTTGATAACCATAAAGACGATGCAGTCTGGGCGATTACCACCGTTGAAAACCGGACGAGCAGAGCGGTGATGGAGCGGCTCGGTATGGTTCATCTTGCCGAATTGGATTTCGATCATCCTAAGGTCGCTGTGGACAGCCCATTGTTACGGCATGTGACCTATCGTATTGAACGGAGTTTGTGGGAGCAGAACCGAACAGCGAAATAGGTGCGACGGCGCTGCGCAGATGCAAGGGCGTGGGACTGCGTGCTGCTAGCGGATCGCAAAGATTATGCGCCGGTGCTGCCGTACTTTCAATTAAGGAGACCGTTAAGTGATACAAAGGCCGGACGTATCGATTATCCCGATCCACGGAAAAACACCGAAGATTGACGACAGCGCCTTTATCGCTCCGGGTTGCCGGATTATCGGTGATGTGACTATCGGGCCAAAAGCGAGCATTTGGTACAACTGTGTGCTGCGCGCCGATGTCAGCCGCATCATCATCGGCGCACGCACAAACATTCAAGACGGCAGTGTCGTTCACTGCGATGGCGCGGTCCCCGGCATGCGCGAAGAATGCCCGACAATCATCGGCGACGATGTGCTGATCGGCCATATGGCGATGATCCATGGATGCACGATTAAGGACCGGGGCTTTATCGGCCTAGGCGCGATTATCATGAACGGCTGCATCGTTGACGAAGACGGCATGCTCGGCGCAGGGGCGTTGTTGCCCGAAGGCAAGCGTATCGGCCCCAAAGAACTCTGGGTCGGCCGCCCGGCCAAGCTGCTGCGCGAACTGCCCGAAGCAGCTTTAATCGGCATGCGCATGGGCGTCGCGCATTATGTCGAAAACGGACAGGCGCATGCGGCGGCGGTGAAAAACTAGGGCAGTCGCTAGTTTTTGAAGCATTCACTCCCATCGCCGTATCCGTTTGTGCTGAGTAGGTGCTGAGCCCGCAGGGCGAAGTGCCGTATCGAAG
>JANOTI010000200.1:0-4957 GCA_031416255.1 Sphingomonadales bacterium
ACACCAAATAAATCGGACGCGGAGCGGCTTGCCGTCGTAAACATCCTCCGCGTAAAATGTGCCAACGCCGTTTTCAAACTTCCCAATGACCGGCACATCCAGCGCGTGCGGATTGCGCCCATCTAGCCACCAGATTGCCCATAGCCGCGATACCGGATCGAATGATCGCAAAGCGACAGCGCGATAGGTTCCGGTCGAAATTTGTAGTAAATTGTCTTCGACGTTACCATTGCCGCCCAAAATCGGCTTGGTTTCGGCGGTGCCCTCGAACTCTTCCCAATCGGAGCTATTTGCGAAACGCTTAGCTAGTCGCCGATGCTTGACATTCCACTGTCCGAACTCAAAATCAAAGTCGTGCGATATTTCGCTGGGTTCTGACATCGTGAACCTGCCTTAGATTGATTTGCGCTTATACATGTTCCTAATTTGTTCGAAATTTTTGTCAAGCTTTTGATGCTGACCCTCTTTTATAATGGGCCCGCAACCTCTCTGGCAACTGCTCAACAACCGCCCGCCGCTCCGCTTCGCTCGCTTTCGACCAACGCGCAATCTCATCCAGCGACCGCCCGCAGCCGGTGCAATACTCCCCCGTCGCATCAACGCTGCAAATATCCACGCATGGCGACAGTATCTCGCTCACTTCGCGCCTAACCAATCCGCCATTAAAGCATTCACTTGCTCCGGTGCATCCTGTTGCACCCAGTGCGAAATACCGGGCAGCCGGTGCAAAGTCAGCTGCGGAACCCATTGCTCCATTCCGTCGAGCAAATGAATATCCAGCGCCAAATCATTCTCGCCCCAGATCACTAAAGTGTCGGCCTGCACCACACCACCACCAACATTGCCAATATCGGGAAAACGCATCAAAGCGCGGTAGTAATTCAGCATCGCGGTCATTGCACCGGGGCGCTGCGCCGCATTGGCATAAATCGCCAAAGCCTCTTTCGAAAAATTGCTTTTGTTCGCCGCTGTGCCAATAAACGCACCGCTCACCGCACGGGCTTGACGCGCCAGCAACAGCTTTTCGGGCAACCACGGAATCTGAAAGAAAAAGATGTACCAGCTTTTGCGCAGCTGCCGCCATTTGCGGATTTCGCGTTCAGCGCATTTGGGGTGCGGCACGTTCATGATGACGAGCCGGTCGATGGGACGCACTTGGCGGATGGCAAAAGCCCACGCAACGATCGCTCCCCAATCATGTGCAACCAGCATAACCTCGGTTGCGGGATTTTCTGCTTTGGCGAGATCAATCAGCGCCGCGACATCCTGTAGCAGAGTGTCAATGCGATAAGCCTCAACGCCCTCTGGCTTTGAACTCGCGCCATAGCCGCGCATATTGGGGACCCAGACGCGCCAGCCCTTTTGCACCAACACAGCTATCTGGTGTCGCCACGAGAAATTCAGCTCGGGAAAGCCGTGAAGCAGAATCGCGAGTTTGGGTAACGCTGCGTCTCCGGCCTCAGCGAGTTCAAAACGTTGACCATTCGCTTCGACAAAGCGGGCTGTGACACCGGACGCGGGATTGGGGTTCCATGAAAATTCTGTTGCAGGCAAAGGATTTGACATTGAAGAGCCCTTAGCGACTGTGAGGCTACAGGTCGAGCAACTAAGACAAAGCAACCAATTGACGCGCCGCACTCCTCTGTGCATTCTGCTACCAAAGAAACAGGAGAGGTTTCACATGGCGACAACCAGCGACAAGCCCAAAAAGTCAAAAGCAAAAACTGCATTTCCAGATTTTGGCAAAGGCGCGTTCGACGCTGCCAATGAAGCGACTATGGCGCTTGGGCCGCTTGCAGGGCTCGCCCGCGAAGATTTCGCCGGCGCTGTCGGCATGATGCTGCGCCAAACAGCCGCCAATCCGCAAAGTGCATTTAAAGCCATGTCGGGCATTACCGAAGATGCCGTCAAAATAATGACCGGCCAATCCGATCTTGCCCCCGATGCAAAAGACAAACGGTTCATGGATCCGGCCTGGACCTTCAATCCATTTTTCAAGGCTGGCGCGCAGTATTATCTGGCGGTGCAAAAAGGGATCAAAGGCTGGATCGACGATTTGGAACTCGATGCGCTAGAACGTGATCGTGCCAATTTTATCAGCCAGATGGTGATCGATGCGCTTTCGCCGACGAACAGTTTGATTGGCAACCCGACTGCGCAAAAACGCTTAGTCGATTCCGGCGGACTGTCGCTTATTAAAGGTCTGAAAAACGCGTATAACGATATGGTTCACAACGACGGCATGGTCAGTCAGGTGAACAAAAAACCGTTCAAGCTAGGCCAAAACATTGCAACCACCCCGGGTAAAGTTGTCCACCGCGAGGAAATGTTTGAGCTAATTCAATACACACCCGCAACCGAGTTGGTGCATGCGATCCCACAGCTCACAATCCCGCCACAGATCAACAAAATGTACATCAACGATCTATCGCCGGAAAAAAGCATCATTAAATGGCAGGTCGAACATGGCTTCCAAACCTTTGTAATTAGCTGGCGCAACCCGACGCACGATCAGGGCGTGTGGGGCATGAGCGACTATGTTGCCGCTTGCCAGCGCGCAGTCGATGTAGTTTGCGAAATTACAGACAGCAAAAAGGTCAACGTGTCAGGTGGCTGTTCGGGCGGACAGACCATGTCTGTCCTGTGTTCTAAAATGGCCGCAATTGGCGACGACCGGATCAACGCGATCACAATGATGGTCTGCGTCCTCGAGCCCAAAACCGGCGATACCGAGGCCTCGTCAATGGTCAGCCACAACGGCATCGCGCTTGCCCGCCAACGCGCAGCAAAGAAAGGCGTGATCGAGGGCAGCAGCCTTGCACGCGGCTTTGCGTGGCTACGACCCAATGATCTGATCTGGAACTATGTCATCAACAATTACCTCTTGGGCGATGATCCACCAGCATTCGACATCCTTTTTTGGAATGCCGATGCCACAAACCTGTCGTCCACATTGATGGGCGACTTCCTAGAACTGTTTGAGGCCAATGCCTATGCGTTGCCGGGGACATACGATGTCGCAGACCACACGCTCGACCTGAAAAAGGTGACCGGCGATATGTTCATCCTTGGTGGCACCACCGACCATATCACGCCGTGGCAGGCCTGTTATCGCTCAACCCAATTGTTTGGCGCAAAGAATGTCGAGTTTGTTCTTAGCCAAGCAGGCCATATGCAAGCAATCCTCAACCCTCCTGGCAACCCCAAAGCAAAATTCTGGCGCAACGCAGCGGGAAAGACCCCTGCAGATGTTGTCGAATGGAAAAAGGGCACCGAAGAAATAGCCGGCAGCTGGTGGCCGCATTGGACCATTTGGCTGGCCGAACGATCAGGCAAAAAGGTTGCAGCCCCAAGCGAATGCGGCAGCAAGAAACACCCCGCACTGGAGAACGCACCGGGGCTGTATGTTTTGGATTGAAGGGGTGTTTTGAGCTGAGCGCGGCAACTTGTTTTCCCTGATTGCAATAGAGGAATAGTGAATGTTATTTCTGCTACCGATATTGCTTCAAGTTCAAGTCCCATCGGACAAAAGTGTGGACGGAATTAGCGTCAATTCCGCGGAGTTTCCGGTTTGGGTTGATTTCACCCGCTGCATAACGAACGGAATGAAGGTCACTCCGAACGCGGTGGCGGAACGCTCACCCGAATATGACGCAATTTCCGAAACATGTAAGGCGACGGTCCTACAAAATATTTCAGCCGGCCATTATAGAGGCATCTCATCAAAGCCTAAGAAACGATCACACCAGAAAGCACTAGCATTACTGGACAGCACGGATCAGCAAATGCGTACGGTTTATTTGCGTATACCTGATGCGAACAAGGTAAACGCTCGCGTTGAAGAAATGGGGTTGGGAGTTACGGTTTATGACCCAATTGCTCATTTGTACGAAGAATATAGCGACTGCATTTCCCGGAAATATGACAAAGCGCCCTTTCGTCATTTCCCGAACAAACGCGTTGCTGGATGGCAAGCGGCAATTAAATCTTGCAAGGCACTCAAGGCGTCGCTGAAATTGGATGCCGAACCGATCATGGCAAATCTGCCTGATTTCCAAGACTCGAAAAAGCGAAAGGCAGCCATAGACGCTACTTTTGATGGACATGATGAAATGCTGGTCAAAGCGGCTGCGATTGAATGGGCTGAACCGAAATAAATTCCGCAGAGTTCACTGACAGCCCCGTATCCGGCTCAAAATCTGTTCATGTAAAACCCTTTTTACCTGAACAACTGCTGACAACTCAATTCAGCCAGCGATCAGAACGAATCGTTTAATCCTGATTTCGAAGACGGAGATTAGTCCAGCTTCACACAGGAGAAAGACGATGAAGATTTTGACCAAGAGCCTGCTCAGCGCCGGTGCCGCAGCTGCGGCCCTGGTCAGTGTCGCTGCCCCTGCCCAAGCACGTGGACGCGATAATGACGGGATAAGTGCAGGCGAAGTCATCGCAGGCGCTGTCATCCTTGGCGGTATTGCGGCGGTGATCGCATCTTCGGATAGCTACCGTGATCGCGGCTATGACGATGGTCGGTATAGCGATCCCCGGTATAACGATGGCCGTTATAACGATGGCCGCTATGAGGATCGGGATGATCGCTATGAAAATGGCAATCGCCGTGGACATGATCGTGGTAATGATGGCTATGGCTATAACAGCCAGCATGGCAGCCGCGCCGCTGTAAACCAATGTGTTACCACCGTAGAACGTTGGGCAAGCCGTTACAGCCGCGCTGATGTCACGCAGATCAACAACATTGATCGTACGCGTAACGGATACCGTGTGACTGGCAAGCTGGTCGTGCAGGACGGGTATCGTGGCCGGAACGAACGTGGCTATGATCGCGGGTATGAGCGTGGCTATGAGCGTGGCTATGATAAGGGCCGCTTCACTTGCTACGTCGAACGCGGTCGGGTGATCGATGTCGACTATCGCGGCCTTGAGCAATGGCGCTAAA
>JANOTI010000201.1:0-17721 GCA_031416255.1 Sphingomonadales bacterium
GGCCTTGCCTTCAATGAGCACTGGCTCAAATGCCTGGATGCCCAAGCGGTGAAGGGTTGGCGCGCGGTTCAGCATGACGGGATGCTCGCGGATCACCTCATCAAGGATGTCCCACACTTCCTTACGCTCTTTTTCAACCCACTTCTTCGCTTGCTTCAAGGTCATCGAAAGACCCTTGGCATCGAGACGCGAGTAGATGAACGGCTTGAACAGTTCGAGCGCCATTTTCTTTGGCAGGCCGCACTGATGCAATTTGAGTTCTGGACCGGTAACAATAACCGAACGACCCGAATAATCGACGCGTTTACCCAGAAGGTTCTGACGGAAACGGCCCTGCTTGCCCTTCAGCATGTCGGACAGCGACTTCAGCGGACGCTTGTTGGCACCGGTAATCGTGCGACCACGGCGACCGTTATCGAACAGCGCGTCAACGGCTTCCTGCAACATACGCTTTTCGTTGCGGACGATGATATCCGGCGCGCGCAATTCGATCAGGCGCTTCAAACGGTTGTTACGGTTGATCACGCGGCGATACAGATCGTTGAGATCGGAAGTAGCAAACCGGCCACCATCCAGCGGCACCAACGGGCGCAATTCTGGCGGAATGACGGGGATGACGTCCAGAATCATCCATTCGGGCTTGTTGCCTGAATCGATGAAGCTTTCGACGACCTTCAAACGCTTGATGATCTTCTTTGGTTTCAGTTCCGACTTGGTCACAGCCAGCTCGGCGAGCAGATCATCACGTTCCTGAACAAGATCAAGGTCCATCAGCATCTGCTTGACGGCTTCGGCACCAATCGCCGACGAAAACGCGTCTTCGCCATATTCATCCTGTGCGGCGAGCAGCTCGTCTTCGGTCAACAGCTGGAATTTTTCCAATGCTGTCAGGCCGGGCTCGGTGACGATGTAATGTTCGAAATACAGCACGCGCTCCAGCTGCTTCAACTGCATATCAAGCAGCAAGCCGATGCGCGAAGGCAGCGATTTCAGGAACCAGATATGCGCAACCGGCGCGGCCAGTTCGATATGGCCCATGCGTTCGCGGCGAACCTTAGTGACAGTAACTTCAACGCCGCACTTTTCGCAAACGACGCCTTTGTACTTCATGCGCTTATACTTGCCGCAGAGGCACTCATAATCCTTCACCGGACCAAAGATGCGTGCGCAGAACAGGCCGTCACGCTCTGGTTTGAACGTGCGGTAGTTGATGGTTTCTGGCTTTTTGATTTCGCCAAACGACCAGCTGCGGATTTTTTCTGGCGACGCGATGCCGATCTGGATCTGGTCGAATGTTTCGACCTTAGCGACGGGATTGTTGAATTTGGAAAGTTCGTTCATGTTCTTTTCCTTAAGAGCCAATCAGGTGAGGCGATTAGCCCGGTAAATTTCGTGCAAGAGCGGAAGAGCCGGGGGCGGTGTTGCCACCGCCCGCCATTTTTATTCCGCTGCCTCGGCAAAGCCTTCATCGTCTTCGACCACATCATGCGATTTCAATTCAACGTTGAGGCCAAGCGAGCGCATTTCCTTAACGAGAACGTTAAAGCTCTCTGGAATGCCTGCTTCAAAGGTGTCGTCACCCTTAACGATAGCTTCGTACACTTTGGTGCGGCCAACCACGTCATCGGACTTCACCGTCAGCATTTCTTGCAGGGTGTATGCAGCACCATAGGCTTGCAGCGCCCAGACCTCCATTTCACCAAAGCGCTGACCACCGAACTGCGCCTTACCACCCAGCGGCTGCTGTGTGACGAGCGAGTATGGCCCAATCGAACGGGCGTGGATCTTGTCATCGACCAAGTGATGCAATTTCAGCATATAGATATAGCCCACCGTCACCTTGCGGTCGAACTTGTCGCCGGTGCGGCCATCGTACAGATCGCTCTGTCCAGATGTGTCCAAACCAGCCTTAGTCAGCATGTACGAAACGTCGGCTTCGCGCGCACCATCGAACACTGGCGTCCCCATCGGAACACCAAAGGTCAGATGTTCGGCCAAATCAATGATGGCTTCGTCCGAACGGCTGGCGATTTCCTTGGCATAATTGTCACCATAGATATCGGCCAAGCGGTCACGGATTGCCGCAGGCGGCGCTCCTGCTGACGGGTTCGGATTGGCAGCGCGCCACTCCTCAAGCCCAGCCTCAATCTGCTTGCCCAAACCGCGTGCGGCCCAGCCAAGATGCGTTTCAAAAATCTGTCCGACGTTCATACGCGAAGGCACACCAAGCGGATTCAAAACGATATCAACTGGTGTTCCATCGGCCAAGAATGGCATGTCTTCTTGCGGCAGAATCCGCGAGATAACACCCTTGTTCCCGTGACGGCCGGCCATTTTATCGCCGGGCTGCAGCTTGCGCTTCACCGCGACAAAGACTTTGACCATTTTCAGCACACCCGGCGACAATTCGTCACCACGTTCCAGCTTTTCACGGCGGTCATCGAATTTCTCGACGATCAGTTTGACGGCATCGTCATATTGCGTTTTGACCGCTTCCAGATCGCCCTGAACCTTGTCGTCCGCAACCGCGATTTTCCACCACTCAAAGCGCTCAACCTCGGCCAGATTGGCTTCGTCGATGGTGTCACCTTTTTTGATGCCCTTTGGCGCAGCTGCGGCAACTTGGCCGAGCAGCATGTCTTTCAAGCGGTTGTACGTCGCACGGTTAAGGATCGAGCGTTCATCTTCGCGGTCCTTGGCAAGGCGTTCGATTTCCTCACGCTCAATTGCCATGGCACGCTCGTCTTTGTCGATACCGTGACGGTTAAACACGCGCACTTCGACAACCGTTCCGGAAACACCCGGCGGCAATTTCAGCGAAGTGTCGCGGACGTCACTGGCTTTTTCGCCAAAGATCGCACGGAGAAGTTTTTCCTCCGGCGTCATCGGGCTTTCACCCTTTGGCGTGATCTTGCCGACAAGGATATCGCCCGGATGCACTTCGGCACCGATATAAACGATCCCGGCTTCGTCAAGGCTGCGCAAGGCTTCCTCGCCGACATTGGGAATGTCGCGTGTGATGTCTTCAGGTCCAAGTTTAGTATCGCGGGCCATAACTTCAAACTCATCGATGTGGATCGACGTGAACACGTCGTCCTTCACAATGCGTTCCGAAATCAGGATCGAATCTTCGTAGTTGTACCCGTTCCAAGGCATAAACGCGACGAGGCTATTTTTGCCCAGCGCCAATTCGCCCAGTTCGGTCGATGGACCATCGGCAATAATATCACCGGCCTCAATCGCATCGCCCACTTTCACAAGCGGCTTTTGATTGATGCACGTGTTCTGGTTTGAACGTTGGAATTTCTGCAACGTATAGATGTCAACGCCCGACTGCCCGGGCTGAACTTCACCAGTCACGCGGATCACGATACGCGCCGCATCAACCTGATCGACGATACCAGCACGGCGTGCACCGATAGCAGCGCCAGAATCGCGCGCAACAGTTTCTTCCATACCGGTGCCGACCAATGGTGCCTCTGCACGCAACAAAGGCACAGCCTGACGTTGCATGTTCGATCCCATCAATGCGCGGTTGGCGTCATCGTTTTCCAAGAATGGAATCAGCGAAGCCGCAACCGAAACCAGCTGTTTCGGCGATACGTCCATCAACGTGATCTGTTCTTTTGGCGCCATCAGGAATTCACCTGCCTGACGCGACGAGATCAGCTCTTCGACCAACATGCCATTGGCATCGGTTTCGGCGTTCGCCTGTGCAACCGTGTGCTTTTGCTCTTCCATCGCCGACAGATAGACCACGTCGGTGGTGACTTTGCTGTCCTTGACCAGACGATAGGGCGTTTCGATAAAGCCATATTTGTTTACGCGGCTAAACGATGCCAGCGAGTTAATCAGACCAATATTCGGGCCTTCTGGCGTTTCAATCGGGCAGATGCGGCCATAATGCGTTGGGTGAACGTCGCGGACTTCAAAGCCTGCGCGTTCGCGGGTCAGACCACCAGGTCCGAGCGCCGAAACGCGGCGCTTGTGCGTTACTTCGCTCAAAGGATTGGTCTGATCCATGAACTGCGACAATTGCGACGAACCAAAGAATTCACGCACAGCAGCAACCGCTGGTTTCGCGTTAATTAGGTCGTTCGGCATCACAGTCGACACATCAACCGACGACATGCGTTCTTTAACAGCGCGTTCCATACGGAGCAGACCGACACGGTACTGGTTTTCCAGCAATTCACCAACCGAACGGACACGGCGGTTACCAAGGTTATCGATATCGTCGATTTCGCCCTTGCCGTCTTTCAGGTTTACCAGTTCTTTGACAACCGCGAGGATATCCTCGTTGCGCAAAGTCGTGTGATCGTCAGGCGCATCCAGCTGCAAACGCATGTTCAGCTTTACGCGGCCAACCGCCGACAGGTCGTAACGGTCAGGGTCAAAGAACAAACCTGCAAACAACGCTTCAGCAGTTTCACGCGTTGGCGGCTCGCCGGGACGCATCACGCGGTAGATCGCGTCAAGGCCCATATCGCGGTTCTCGGCCTTGTCAGCCTTCAACGTGTTGCGCATCCATGCGCCAGTGATGACATGGTCGATGTCAAGCAATTGCAGCGCGTCGATGCCAGCAGCGTCGAGCGCCTCCAGATTTTCGACAGTGATTTCGTCACCCGCTTCAACATAGATACGACCGGTTTTGTCATCGACCAGATCGAACGCTGAATAACGGCCAAAGATTTCCTCGGTCGGGATCAGCAATTCGGTGAGGCCTTCCTTCACGGCCTTATTGGCAGCGCGCGGCGTTACCTTTGTGCCAGCGGGGAAAATGACTTCGCCCGACTTGGCATCGACAATATCGAACGTCGGCTTCGACGCGCGCCATTGATCGGCGTTGAATGGAATTTTCCAGCCGCCCTTTGCACGGGCAAAGGATACGGTGTTGTAGAAATGATTGAGGATTTCCTCATCATGCATGCCCAGCGAATACAGCAATGTCGTGACCGGCAATTTGCGCTTACGGTCGATACGAACGTTGACGATATCCTTAGCATCAAATTCAAAATCGAGCCACGAACCGCGATACGGAATAACGCGGGCAGCAAACAGGAACTTGCCCGACGAATGGGTTTTGCCGCGGTCATGATCGAACAAGACGCCCGGGCTACGGTGCATCTGCGATACGATAACGCGCTCTGTTCCGTTGATAAAGAACGTGCCGTTGTGCGTCATCAAAGGCATGTCGCCCATGTAAACGTCTTGTTCCTTAATATCGAGAACCGAACGCGCTTCGGTTTCAGGATCAACTTCAAACACGATCAAGCGAAGCGTGACTTTCATCTGCGCCGCATAAGTGATCCCGCGCTGACGGCATTCTTCCACGTCGTATTTGGGATCTTCGAGTTCGTAATGAACGAAATCGAGTTCCGAAGTACCGGCGAAGTCACGGATCGGGAACACCGAACGCAGCGTCTTTTCAAGGCCCGAAACATAGCCGATCGACGGGTCGGAGCGCAAAAACTGTTCGTAGGACTCGCGCTGAACCTCGATCAGGTTCGGCATCTCGATGACTTCATGAATGTCGCCAAAGATTTTGCGAATACGCTTTTTGCGGGAAAGTGCTTCGGTGTGTGCCGGATTTACCATGTGCTGATAGTGCCCTTAGATCAAAAATTAGTTCAATAATTCTGGCGCGGGACGTTTTCGACAACAAAAAGGCCGCATAGCATAGCCACCCTGAGTCGGGAGCCAGCCAGCAGCCTGTCGCGTCGAAAAAACCATAGCTTTCCATTCGTTAGGGCAATGCGCGTTTCTGCCCCGATCCCGAAAACTATGATAGGATGAAATTGATATAGGGCTAGTTCGGATTAAGGTCAAGATTTGGACGGTAGCGACGCCGAAATCTGATCAGATCGAACCAGAAAGTCTATTTTTTGGGCTCGACGATAATATATACGCCCGTTTCGGTGCCGACATTAACGGCCTCGTGCCACGTTACCCCGTCGCTCCACCAATTGGTGCCTGATTTCAGCACGCGGTCCGTTGTTCCAGCCTCGGTTGTAATTCGCATCGTAGTGCCTTGGACGATATAGCCCCAATGGCGGGGATGAAAATGTCGGTCGTGCCCTACCCCTGCAGGAAACGTGCAGCGGGCAGCCCGCATGTCTTCGTTTTCGTATAAAGGTTCACAAACTTGTTTGCCTTTCCAACCTGCATCAAAGGCTGTTGGTAAGGATTGCGCATTGGCCTGCAGAGGAATCGGCGAACCAACGATAGTGGTTAAAATGACTGCGGTAATAATAGGGATGCGCATGAGTGGTCCATTCTTAGTCTTTGTGATTGAGGCTGGTACCGGCCTTACCTTTTTACCGTCAATTCTACGACCCCCTCCATCGCGTCCGCAGCCTTGCGTACCGCACGTTTCAAATTCACGTTGAAATCTCCCGCGCTTTCCCCGTCCGCGCCGTCGGTCACCGCTTTGATTGCGCACCACGGCAACCCCAGCGCCTCGGCAGCTTGGGCAACCGCCGCAACCTCCATGTCGACCAAATGCGCGTCCAACCGTTGTGCCAATACCTTTGCTGTTTCGGGGCATCCTAGGAAAACGTCACCGCTGATGATGCTCGCATGCGGCAGCCCTGATCCTGGATCGGGCATCGCGGTGAAGGCTACGTCGCGGGCCTCGCCCATTGGCCAGTCGCCTGCACGGTAGGGTGTGAAGCCCTCCGCCCCCAGCGCGCCGTAATCATGCTGGATGGCGCGGGCGATCCAGAATTTGTCGCCTTCGATATCGGCGATCCGACCGCATGTGCCGATCATGGCGACCAACACACAGTCGGCATCGGCGTAGCACCCGATCGCCAGCGCCGCGTTGACCTTTCCCAGACCGCAGGTGACGATTTTGATGTGGCGCCCCGCCTGTTCGATCACGCGCATCGGGTGCGGTTCGGTTTGGGCGATAGCGCCTTGACCGGGATGAAAGGCGTCTGCTTCTTCGGGGAGTGCGGCGATGAGGAGGATGTTTTTTGGCATTTGGGCTCTTTAGTTGAAATCTCCATCACCCCAAACCCGTTTGCCCTCAGTAAGTGCCGAGCGGAGCGAGGTGCTGTATCGAAGGGTATAGTTGGAACGCGCCCCTTCGATACGCCACTTCACTGCGTTCTGTAGCTACTCAGGGCAAACGGAATTTTGTGCATGTGCTTGGAACAATTGAACGAACCGACACCCCAGCAGCCGCGCATAAATCCACCAAAATATCGTTTATCAATAAATTTCTTGCCATTTACCGAATCATGTCATATTGATAATCAATAATATCAACATTGGAGATCGATATGACTGATAATGCCCAAAACCGCATCCTGCGCGTCACGCGTTGGCTGGTGTATCTGATTATGGGGCTGGTGGCCTTTGCTGGCGTTGTGCTTGCAGCAATGAGCGTGATCGTCCCTATTTTCTGGGACGAAGCAGTAAAAGAATTACTCGTCAGTAATCCGGGCATGAACGTGACAGACTTGATGCCATACCTCCTTGTCATCTTCGCACTCGCCATTGTCGTCCTTGGCCTGTTGTGGACAATGATGCAAAAGTTGCTGGCAATTATTGGCAGTGTAGAGGCGGGCAACCCCTTTGTTGTCGCCAACGCAGTGCGGTTAAAAGCCATAGGCTGGATAATGGTTGCGCTGCAAATCGTCGGCATCCCCCTGGCGATCGTAGCGGGCAAAACCGCCGATATGTTTGGCGAATCCGACACAGGGCTTGATATCTCGCTGAACGGCATCCTCGCCATTCTGCTGGTCTTCATCCTCGCAGGCATTTTTGAACGCGGCGCTGAAATGCGCGAAGAGTTGGAAGGGACCGTTTAATGCCTGTCACGGTAAAACTCGACGACCTGCTGTATGCGCGGCGGATGACTTTGACCGAATTGGCTGAACGCGTGGACATTACGCTCGCCAATCTGTCGATCCTAAAAACCGGCAAAGCCAAAGCGATCCGGTTTTCCACCCTAGAGGCCATCTGCCGCGAGCTGGAATGCCAGCCGGGCGATTTGCTGGGCTTTGATGCGGGAGAAGAATGATCTAGGGTCCGCAATACTTCGGTGATTGCACACCTTTCACCACATTGATGCAATTATTATTGTATTTTATATAGTTAGGCTGAACCGAAGCACGAACTGCGTCACTCGCTTTAACGCGATCGACGCACAACGCAGCCACAATGCCGCGTCAATCGGGCACATATCCTTGTCTGCGATGTTTCCTTATCTATTAGAGGAGAATTCCCATGACACAGCAAGGATATGTTCCCCACCCGATGAGGTTGGCGTTTTTTGCCGCTTTGTTGAGCGGTTCGGCCATTACCGCCGCCCAAGAGATACCGGATATGACGCCTGTTCCCGTACCACAAGAGGCACCGGCACCAGCGCAGCCCATAATCCCACCCGATGTGCAGGATGAGCCAATCGTCGCACCGGCGCCTTCGAACCCCACAGACAGCATCGCACCTGCGGCGAGGCAAGCATTGGAAGCGCAAGAATCCAAAACAGTTACAGGCGCCAAGAAAGTGAACGCAACGCGTCAGGTTAATCCCAATACACAACGCGCCGCAGCACTGGGTGAACCGGCAACTGCAAACGACGTGTCTGCCCCGTTACCTGTGGCTATCAATGCTCCGGATGATAATATTGCCGCCGATGGAACCATAGCCTCGGAGCCGGTTGCAGCCGAGCCGGTGATTGCCGACTCTTCTGGTCGGGATAACGACAATAATGCCGAAGACTGGCTGCTAGCCTTGGCCGGTCTAGGCATTCTAGGCATTGCCGGCGGGGCGGCTGTTGCAATGAAGCGGCGTCGCAAGCCGGTGAATGCAGGTGCCCCAATTGCAATCGAGCGGATGGATCGTCCTGTTGGCAACCCGTCGCCAATCGCGACCAAGCCAGCGCGACTTTACGTCGCGCAGCCAATTACTCCTGCGCGCGAACCTTTTGTCGATCGTCAAACAGTACAGCCACAATTGGTTGAACGAACAGCTTCGACGCCGATGTCCAACATCCCGATTGTGGATCCGATGTTCGCGGTGAAGGCTGAGCTGCCACCAATCACCGACCCGTTGTTTGCAGATCATCCAGACTTTGTGGGCAACAAGCCAACATTCAAAGGGTTTAGTTTGAACACAGGCGCAAGCTGGTCTGAGCCGCGCCGCGTGGAATCGGCAGATAAGTTGGATCAGCCAGTCAACTGACCTTCTCGGCAGCGCGAAGGCTGTTCTATCCAAAACGAAAAAGGGCGGCCCATTACTGGACCGCCCTTCCCTTTTCCCCCGTCAGGGAAAACTGTGTAACTTAACGTCAGTGAATTACTTCACTTCGACAGTGCCGCCAGCAGCAAGGATTTTCGCCTTGATGTCTTCAGCTTCTGCCTTGTTGACGCCTTCCTTGATGGCTTTAGGAGCCGATTCAACCAGCGACTTGGCTTCTTTGAGGCCAAGCTGTGTGATTGCGCGAACTTCCTTGATGACAGCAATCTTGTTGCCGCCGTCGCCGGTCAGGATAACGTCGAATTCGGTCTGCTCTTCAGCAGCAGGACCAGCTTCGGCAGCAGGTCCAGCAACTGCAACAGCGGCCGCTGCCGAAACGCCCCAAGCTTCTTCCAAAGCCTTTGAAAGATCAGCCGCTTCAAGAACGGTAAGTTTGCTCAGTTCTTCAACGAGCTTTGCTATATCAGCCATATTAAAAACGCTCCAATTTCTTGCTATTTCTGCCCACGAGATCGCTCGCCTCGCGGGGGATGTTAAAAGGGATTAAGCAGCTTCTTTCGCTGCATAGGCACCAAAGACCCGAGCCAGCTGTCCTGCTGGCGCAACGAGGACCTGAGCAACCTTGGTAGCTGGGGCCTGAATCAGGCCGATCAGCTTGGCGCGCAGTGCATCGAGCGACGGCAACGAAGCCAGTGCCTTAACGCCATCGACGTCCAGCAGCATCCCGCCCATCGCACCGCCGACAATTTCTAACTTGTCGTTGGTTTTGGCAAATTCGACTGCAACCTTTGCGGCGGCAACCGGATCACCCGATGTGGCAAGCGCAGTAGGCCCGGTCAGCAGATCGCTGAGCCCGGCATATTGCGTGTCTGCAAGCGCGATTTTGGTAAGGCGGTTCTTGGCGACCTTATAGCTGGCACCGGCATCGCGCATCTTCAAACGAAGGTCAGTTGATTGTGCGACGGTCAATCCCAGATTCCGGGTGACGACGACAACAGCCGATTCGTTAAAAGTTGCGTTCAACACAGCAACCGCATCGGTCTTTTCAGAACGGTTCATGCATTACTCCAATCACAAGGACCATCCACCTTCGCTAAAGCTATGGCGGACAGGCCCAACACGAATTAACGAAACACCCGAAAGGCGCTCCGCGTATTAGTCCGTGGGGAAGGTTCTTGGCCGGTGCGCAAGGGCAAAGGCCGGGCGCAAAAAGCGCCGGTGAATTTCTATCCCCGCCTAGGCTGGAAATTAAGAGGAGCAAATCCCCCTCACCAACTGTCTCGGACGGTGACATGAGAGGCAAGCCCCTCGGTCGAAGGAGCGGTTAGCAGGATATGTGTGGGAGTCAAGCAGAGAGCATATTTAGCGCCTATGATTGAGCCTGCAATTTGATGCACAAGCTATTTTGATTATCACAAAATGTGCTTTTTGATAAACAAACTACTTTGTTTCTCATCCCTGATAGTCTAGCAGGCTTGTATTTCACAAACTACGTTCGGTGAGAAACAAAATGGCTGGTATATTGAAAAATTATGATTTTTCTGAAGCCGTCGGATATCATTATGGGCATTTCCCGCCTGTTGATATCGACTATGCCGCGCTGATTCAGCCTATATCCACTGCGACAGCGGCACTAACGCGTTATGATACAAAGCTGGAGCGACTGCACAATAAGGAATTGTTGCTGGCCCCGCTACGGAATGCCGAGGCCGTTGTTTCATCACGTATAGAAGGCACAGTCGCCACGCTGGACGAGGTATTACGTATTCAGGCTGACGATGATGACAATGACGGCGACACGGGCATCGCGCACCGAAACGAAGCATTAGAAGTATATTCCTACACACGCGCCATAAAACATGCACAGGCGCTGATCGAAGGTGGTCTTCCCATTTCATCGCGCCTCATTCGTGAAGCACACTCCCGCTTGATGTTTTTTGGACGTGGTTCGGACAAGATGCCTGGTCATTTCAAGCAGGACCAGAATTACGTTGTTGATACCCGAGGCAACAAAATCCTTTTTATACCGATGAATGAAAAAGGACTCGATGACGGTGTCGCCGCACTTGAACGCTACATACATGACCCGGCAATCGATCCGCTGGTGCAAACTGCGGTGCTACACGTAGAGTTCGAAGCGCTTCATCCATTCAAAGACGGCAATGGCCGTTTGGGACGCATGCTGGTTCCACTTAATCTATGGCAGCGCGGTAGAATTCACGCTCCACATTTCTATGTCAGCCCTGCGATTGAAGAGCGGCGGGAGGAATATATCGACCGCCTACGTGCCGTTTCGGAAAAACAAGCTTGGACCGACTGGATACTCTTTTTCATGGAGATCATGCACCGTCAGGCCGAGATCAATTTGAGCATTACCGAGAAAATCGAACAGCTTTATGAAGAAATGACTGTTCGCTTTCGCGACTTGCTCCGTTCGCAATGGGGTGTCACCGCGCAGGACTATATTTTCACCAAAGGCTATTTCCGGAACAGTAACTTTACCTCATCAGCGGGTATCCCGGCACAAACCGCCAATAGGATCAGCAATCAATTGGTTGAGGCAGGAATACTTTCGGTTGTATTGCCCGCATCCGGACGCAGGGCGGCTATGCTGGCGTTTATGCCGTTGTTGGAGATAGTTAGAGCTTAGACACCCCTATCCCAACCCACTCACCACCATCCCCGCGACCGCAGCTACCGCCAGCATTTTAATAATGTTCAGCTTAAACCGGAACAGCAACACTGCGGCTCCTGCGCCGATCAACGCAGTGCGCCAATCAAAACTGGACCATTCTGGCCAGAAAATCCGTGCGGGGCCGAAATGGAGTTCGCCGACTTGCGCAAATAGCACGTGCAGCGCGAACCAAAGCGACAGGTTGGCGATTACGCCGACGACGGCGGCGGTGATGGTGGACAGGCTGCCCTGCAACCATGTCAGGCTGCGTAGCCGGTCCATGGCGGGGGCTAGGGCGAATATCCATAGGAAGCACGGTGCAAACGTAACCCATGTGGTCAGCATCGCGGCCAAGATTCCCGCCGTCCACGCATCGAACGGCGCGGGTGTACGGAAACCGGCGAGGAAGCCCACGAATTGCGTGACCAAGATCAGCGGCCCGGGCGTAGTTTCGGCAAGGCCCAGCCCGTCGGCCATTTCCCCTGCCGAAAGCCACGCAAAGCCGTTCACCGCCTCTTGCGCCATATAGGCGAGCACGGCGTAGGCTCCGCCAAAGGTGACGACCGCGAGTTGCGAGAAGAACGCGCCGATATCCCACAGCACATGGTTGGGGCCGAGCGTTGTATAGATCAGCACCATCGGCGCGGCCCAGATGCTGCCCCAGATGACGATCGTTTTCAGGATGTGAGGCAGGATTGGCGTGTGCGGTGCGTCGGATACGACCGCCGGTTTCAGTTTCAGGCTATCGGGGTTAGTCTTGGCCAGCCACGCGCCGAGCACCCCAGCGCCCAGTATCACCAGCGGAAACGGCGCGTTGAACAAGAACAGAAGCACAAAAGCCGCAACCGCTATCGCTTGTTTCGCGCGCGTATTCAGCGCGCGCCCCGCAATGCGGATCAACGCCTGCGCGACAATAGCCAGCACAGCGGCTTTGATGCCAAGGAACATGCCAGCCAGCCAGCTGACCTCCCACGCCAGCACGTACAGCGCCGAAAGACCGAACATCACCAGCGCACCGGGGAGCACAAAGAGCAATCCTGCGATCAATCCGCCCAGTGTGCCATGCAAGCGCCAGCCGATCCACGCCGCCAGTTGCTGCGCCTCTGGCCCGGGGAGCAGATGGCACAGGTTCAGCGCCTGAAGATATTCTTCCTCTGGCACCCATTGATGTTTATCGACGATTTCTTCGTGCATCAGGGCGATCTGCCCAGCGGGTCCGCCAAAGCTGATCAGCCCGATTTTGCCAAAGAGGCGGGTGAGGTCACCCAAAGACACGGGTTTAGTTTCAGCCACAAATACGCTCCTGTAATCCGCCGAAACGGACTAAACAGCAACGCTTGCGTCGCCGATTAGTTTGCGTGCGACACTGTATTTGCAGCGGCGACCGCGGCTTTTTCGGCCTCGTTTTTTTCGCGCGCGACAATGACGCCCTCAGCCTTATCGGCCATATCGGCCCATGTGTCGCGGGCGACCAAATGGCGTTCGCGTACATTGGTGAGCGAAGCATTATCGGCGTCGCGCTGCGCCTGATCGGCGCGTTCGCGGTAAAATGACGGCGTAGCCATGGGCTATTTCCTTTTCTTGAAACGACAATACGTTCCAAAAGAACCGTAGTCCTGAGCCTGTCGAAGGGCGTCCTTCAGTCGAACACAACAGTGTAAACCTTGAGACGTGCTTCGACAGGCTCAGCACTAACGGTATTATTAAACGACTGCGCCAGCCGGTGAACCAGCCTTAACGCCGCCGTGCATTGCGTGGGCCGGGGCCAACGCCGGGCGTGCGTTCGCGGAAAACGATGCGGCCCTTTGACAAGTCATAAGGCGTCATTTCCACATGAACGCGATCGCCCACGACGGAGCGGATACGGAATTTCCGCATCTTCCCCGCCGTGTAAGCGATTATCCGGTGATCATTTTCCAGCATGACGCCAAAGCGGCCATCAGGATAGATTTCGTCGATCACGCCTTCGAGCGTAAGAAGCTCTTCTTTCGCCAAGAGCTTAATCAGCCGCCGAAAGATTGATGGCCGATTGCTTGCCGTTCTTACCGTCTTCGATTTCGTAATTGACGCGCTGATCTTTATCGAGCGTCATCATGCCGGCAGCTTGCACAGCCGAAATGTGTACAAAGCTGTCATTGCCGCCGCCATCGGGCGCGATAAAGCCATAGCCTTTGTCAGTATTGAAGAATTTTACGGTGCCAGTAGGCATAAGATGTTCCTTTCACGAAACAGGTTACCACACAGCAACAGCGCCGCGTGGGGAGGCCAGGGTCGTGTCAGAAAAGGCGTTGTGCGCGCCGGAGCCCTATCCGTTTAAGGATTTGGGCCCGAGTAGCACCTCAAATTTCCGTCGCGTTCGACGATAGCATTCCTTGTTATACACAGGTTTGCTTATTTTAGCAAATCTTGTGGTTACCTTGCCCCTTTGGTAACTCTACTCTATAGGTTGAGTATGCTTTCGCAAAAGACCCGCTACGCCATTCGCGCTATGCAACATCTGGCCGATCACTATGGCAAGGGGCCGGTACAGCTGGCCGATATTGCCACTGTACAAAACATCCCGGCCAAATTCCTGACAGTGATTTTGTCCGAACTGACCCGCGCGGGATTGGTCGCGTCGTTGCGCGGTAAAGACGGCGGGTACTGGCTGGGCGTGCCTCCCGTCGATATCCGCTACGGCGATCTGATTCGCATCATGCGCGGCTCGCTCGCTCTTGTGCCCTGCGCCAGCCGTTATGCGCATGAGACATGCAAAAACTGCCTCGAAGAAAGCAACTGCCGCACGCGCATATTGATGCTGCAAGTGCGCGACGAAATCGCAGCCGTGCTCGACCGGATCACGCTGGCTGACCCGATTGCGTTGGGGGTTGGGGTTGGGGGCGGTCTGTAGGCGCACTGCCTCACCCCACTAAACTCACACTTTACCGCACCCAAGCGCTAGCGCTATTGTCTATCGTATCGGTTGACATAAAGTACCCTTCATCCAGCCACGATTCGGTGGCACAATGAGGACAACGCTCACATGTTCGAATTCCTCTCATCATTCGATTGGCACGCCGTCGCCCCGTTCATTCTGATCGGCTTTATGGCGCAGTTGATTGATGGCGCGCTGGGCATGGCCTTTGGCGTGATCTGTTCGACGTTGCTGGTCAGTGTGATGGGAGTGCCGCCCGCCCGCGCATCGGCGAGCGTGCATCTGGTGGAGACGTTCACCACCGGCGCTTCAGGAATAAGCCATGTGTTGCACAAGAACGTGGATTGGAAACTGTTCTCGCGGATCGCGATTCCCGGGGTGATTGGTGGCGTGGCGGGTGCCTATCTGTTGTCCAACATCCATGCCGAAGCGGCGCGGCCTTTTGTGATGCTGTACCTCACCTGCCTTGGTTTTTACCTGCTGTACAAGGCGCTTACTTATCCTACGGTGCCGACGGTTAAAGACGCGAAAGTTACTGTACCCTTGGGCCTTATCGGCGGCTTCCTTGACGCGTCGGGTGGTGGCGGCTGGGGACCGGTGGTAACTTCGAACCTATTGTTGCAGGGGACCGATCCGCGCAAAACTGTGGGAACCGTAAACACCGCAGAGTTCTTTTTGACGCTGGCAGTATCGATCACCTTTGTCCTCAACATCGGGCTGGAGGCGTTTACCCAAGTCACTTTGGGCTTGCTTGCAGGCGGGTTACTCGCAGCGCCCTTTGCCGGATACATTGCTAAGCGTATTCCGGCGAAATCCTTGCTGCTAATGGTCAGCATCGTGTTGACCGCGACCAGCCTGTTTAGCCTGTATAAGGCGCTGGCTTAGGTACTTAGCCTAGGGTGATGATGGTAATACTGGCGTCTTGAGAAAGCCTTGCTATCCTTGCAGGATTGGAGGCGTTTATGACTATCACCAAATTTCTATTGCCGCTTTTGTTGACCGCATCGGTGCCGGTTGGCGCAAAGGTTTCTGTTGAACAGCACACACTTTCGGGGCTGGCCGATGCAATTGCCAAAGGCCAAACCAGCAGCGAAAAAACGGTCAAAGCCTATCTTAAACGCATAGCCCAAATCGATGATAGCGGCCCGATGCTAAACGCGGTGATCGCGCTTAACCCCGATGCCCTAAAAGAAGCTAAGCAGCTTGACCGCGAGCGGCGCAGAGGCAAGCTGCGTGGCCCGCTGCACGGTGTGCCAATCCTGTTAAAGGACAATATCGAAGCGTCAGGCGCTATGCCGACAACCGCGGGTTCGTTGGCGCTGAAGGATAATATCACCAACCGCGACGCGCCATTGGTTGCGCGCTTGAAAGCGGCTGGCGCAATCATCCTAGGTAAAACAAACCTGTCCGAATGGGCCAATATCCGGTCGGACAATTCGACCAGCGGATGGAGTGCGGTGGGCGGGTTGACCAAAAACCCGCATTCGTTGCTGCACAACACCTGTGGTTCATCGGCGGGTAGCGGGGCGGCAATGGCGGCACGGCTGGCCGCGGCAACAGTGGGGACCGAAACGGACGGTTCGATCACTTGCCCGTCTTCAATCAATGGCGTGGTCGGTTTCAAACCCACCGTTGGCTTAGTCTCCCGCCGTTTCGTCGTGCCGATTAGCCATACGCAAGACACAGCGGGGCCGATGACGCTAACGGTGCGCGATGCCGCATTGATGCTAAGCGCGATGGCGGGGAGCGATGCTGAGGATACGGCCACTGCAGAGGCGGATGCGCGCAGGGTCGATTATGCCAAGGCATTGTCAACGGATGGACTGAAAGGCCTGCGCGTAGGGCTGGTCGAGGCGCAAGGTGCCGATCCAGCGTTAATCGCAGCGGCCAAAACGCGGTTGGAGGCGGCGGGGGCAATTGTGCAGCCACTGACAATCAACCGTCCAGATTATGAAGGATTGGGCGAGGCAGAGTTCAAGATTTTGCTGGTCGAACTAAAGGCTGATCTCGCCAGCTATCTGCAAGGCCTGCCCCCCGGCAAAGTCCCGCACAAAAGCCTTGCCGATATCATCGCGTTTAATACGGCCAATGCCGACACCGAACTCCTACATTTCGGGCAAGAGACATTTGAACAAGCCGACAAGGAAGCAGGCCTCGATGATGCCGCCTATCTTGAAGCGGTTGCCAAAGCCCGCCGTGTGTCGCGCACCGAAGGCCTCGACAAGCTGTTCGCCGATAACAAAATCGACCTGATAGTTGGCCAGACCAACAGTCCGGCTTGGCTGTCCACGCTTGGCAAAGGCGATGCTTTTGCGCCGCCCAGCATGAGCCAGCTACCCGCCACTGCTGGCTATCCGCATTTGACTGTGCCGATGGGTGCGGTGGGCGGCTTGCCGGTTGGACTTAGCTTCATTGGTGCGCAGTGGCAGGATGCACAGGTGTTGAGCGCAGGCTATGCGTTTGAACAGGCGGGGCCTTCGTTGCGCATAAACGCTGTGTTTAAGCCTTAGCCGATCTCGAATATCGTATAGATCGGTCCTGTTGGTGTACGCTCGCCAGTGCCGACGGCAACCAGGTTATTGAGCCAGTCATACCGTGGATCGCCGCACTCAAACCGCGCAACCATGGCGAGCGAATATTCGGACGGGTCAAGCGGAATGCCTTTGGCAAAGCGTTCCATCGCGTCAGGCGCTGCAAGAAAACGTCCCTGATAGCTGAGGTAAATACGCGCGCCGTAATCGGTTTTCAACGTCAACCGCACATCGATGGCCATCACGCCATCAGCGCGGTTGATGAGCCAGTCGTTCCCGCCGGGAAGGACTTCACCGTTCAGCCGCTCGCCTATAAAGCTGCCTCCGGTCACAGGCGCAATGCGGCGCAGGCCTGCAGGGGTTTGGCCGATATGCACCATCCCGGCAAAATCGAC
>JANOTI010000202.1:0-5364 GCA_031416255.1 Sphingomonadales bacterium
TTCGGGCAGGCCCGTGCAGCGCAGCGCCTCAAAACCGTCCGCCGTCTGCAGGATTACGCCGCCATCGGGGCCAGCGGTAATCATCGCTTGTTGCTCACGCGTTTTGCCGGTGGCTTTGTCGGTGCGGGTCAACGTGACGGCACGTTTCAGATAAGCATCGACAAGCCCCGATGGCGATAACAACCGCGCATCTCGGTTTTTCTCGCGCACACCTTTGGGCAGGCCAGTGACGATGGCGCTTTCGGGGTACATGCCCTCTGATACGCCCTCAAACCGGACGAGCGATTCCCCCGCCGGGATTTGAACGGTGCGCGTTTCGGTGATGAGGGCATAGCCGCTGGGCCAATCGGCATTGATCGGGTCATCGCCGCGCGATGGATCGCGGTAGATGGTGAGCGAGACCGCTTCGGGTTCTGGGGACGCGACCAGCTGTTGAGCGTGCGACGCCGCTGAACAGGCCAGCGCAGCGACTAGGATAACAGTCCGCCTCATCGCAACGGCACATTCACCGTCAACTCGCTGTCCGCATTCGCCGCCACAGTCACAAACCAAGTTGGCCGTCCGTCCTTTTTGCGCACGCCTTCGGGCAAATCGCTAATAGTATCGGGCATGCGGATTTCGGCGCTGATCGTATAGTGGTTCGCATTGGACAGCCGAATCGTATAGATGATCTTGTTCTTGTCTTGTGACACCTTGGTTGTCGTAACTTTGACCGCCATCGAAGCAGGCAAGCTGAGTTCGATCTCGTCGCCAATCGCGCGGTCCTTGACCATGACTTCGCCGATTAGCTGGCTGCCATAGGCGCTGTTTTCAAACACCATGCCTGTGCCGGATGGAAGGGGCAGGCCGAGGCCATCGAGTTTTTCGTTCTTGCCGATCAACATCGGTGTCAGGCTTAACAAGGGCTGGTGCCAGCCATAGCCGATAGGGTCGGCGCGATAGATGCGGCGGAATTTGGCTTTCGGCTGCAATAGCATCGCTACCTGCTTTTGCCCCTTGGCGTTGACGGTCATCCGTTCGGGGATGCGGTAGAGCTTTAGGTCGCCGAGGTCTTCTTGTTGCGCGACCACGGCGGGTGCGGGAGGCGATGGCGGTGAAGGCATTGACGCATACATTGGTATCGCCTCCATCCGCAGCATCATCTTGTCTTCTTCAGCCCCGTAGATGGGATATTCGTCGTTGTAGAAATCGCCATACGGTTGATATTCGGGCACCTGATGTGTGCGCTGCTGCGGCCAGCAATTGAGAACGAGGGCAGGGGGACGATCTTGCGGCAGAGCCGCGTTGCCCACGCGGGCTGGCTTGCCGGCAACCGCCATGACATTGGCATCGGTAAAGCTCTGGTTGCCGCCATTGGCAATTGTCAGCCAGGCAAAGACTTCAAGATCCAGTTTATGATCCGCCGCAAATGCGCCTGCGTTCATGACATAGCTCGCCTGCCAGTCGAACCCGGCGGCCATATAGGTGAGCGTGACTTTCGCGGTCACGGCTTTGTCGCTGGTGGTGATGACAGACAAGGTTGGTTTCGCCGACAGGTCCTTTGGCACGCCGCCGTACCGCATTCGTTCAGGCAGGCCGGTGCAGCGGAGCGCTTCAAAACCGCTTTCGGTTTGCAGAATGACGCCGCCATTGGGGCCAGCCGTGACCATCGCTGTTTCTTCGGTCGTTTTGCCCGTGGCTTTGTTTGTTCGTGATAGTTTTACTTCGCGTTTTAGAAAGGCATCGACGAGCCCAGCGGGCGACAACAGCCGCGCATCGCGGTTTTTCTCGCGCACACCTTTGGGCAGGCCGGTGACGATGGCGGTTTCGGGAAAAAGCCCTTCGGATACACCTTCAAAGCGGATGACGGATTCGCCCGCAGGAATAGCGATCGTGCGGGTTTCCGTTATCAGCGCATAGCCTTGCGGCCAGTTTTTGTTAATCGGCGCTTCGCCGCGATAGGGTGCGCGGTACACAGTCAGCGTGACGCTGTCCGCTTTGGGCGAAACCGCAACGCTTTGGGCCGCAACGGGCGTTGCGACGATCAGCAGTAAGGGGGCGAGCAAAGCCCGCATCGGCCCGCCCTTAATACCGGCTGTCGAAGGTTGCCGTCAGCATCGCTTTGCCGTTGGCGGGCACTTTGATGCTCCATTCCATGCGATCGGCGGAAACGCGTGCGCCGGTCTGGCTTTGGTCGGTGACGCGCACATCCCCCCATAGGCCCGATTGGCCAAGATCCACCGTCACCGCCTCGTTACGGGCGTTGGTGAATTCATACTGCATTTTGGTTTTCCAACGGTTGCTATTGATGCGGGTGCGCTCGACAACGACAGTTTTGACCTTCACATCAAACGCTTCACCGGTGCGGATCGACATGGCGCTGCCCATAGGTGTCGCTTCAATCCGGCTTTCGCCGATGAATTGGGGGTCGCCGCGCATGTCACGCATGTAGACGCGCATGGTGCCGGACGGCAGCTGATCGCCAAGGCCTCCAGACCGCGAAGTCGAGAATTTCAGCACCGACGATGCGCTGGCGGATTCGTTGGTCGATAGCCAGCCATTGTTGAATTCATACACTTTGCGCGCAGGGGCTGCCTTCACGTCAAGGAAGCTAACCTGCTTTTGCTGCGCGTTCGAGATGGTCGTGCGTTCAGCGAGCGGGTAAAGATAATAATCGCCCAGTCGTTCGCGTTCGTTGCTCTCAGTTCCGGCTTCATCAATAGTTCCAGTGGAATCGCCACCCCAGTTCTTACGGCCGCCGCCTTGGTTGGGGTCGCCTGCAACCAACAGCACATCGGCATTGGTGTAATCGGTGCCGGTATTGTTGGTCAGCGTGATCCAGCCCTGCACATCGATCGTCTGCTTGGCATCATCGAACAAGGTGACATAGTCCGAAGTCCAGCCAAGACCGGGAGTGAGATAGGTAAGCGTTGCCGGGACCATGCCGCCTTTGGATTCGAGCGTCACCGACAATGTAGGGCGTGCCCGCAAATTGGGGGGCACTTTGTCGAAAATCACGCGGACGGGTAGGCCGTCGTCACGCAGCACTTCGATAGTGTTGCCGATTTGCAAAACGACACCGCCATTGGCGGCAAGCACCTTAGCCGAAACGCGTTGTTCGGCGCCGGTGGCAGGATTGGTGCGGATCAAGGTCACAGTCTGCCCAACCGCCTTTTCCATTAGCTTGGCTGGAGTCAGCAGATCATAATCAAAATTCTGTTCGACAATGCCAATGCCGGGGCCGGTCAGCGTAACGGTTTCCGGCCTGATGACAGCGGAGACATCGGGAAATTCCTGTTTGGAACGCCCGGCAGGCATCGCCATTTGCCGACGATCCTGAACCAGGCTTTGTCCGCTTTGGTAAATGGTGACTGCAACATCGCCTTGCGCGGTCGCTTCGCCGGGAACGGCTACGGTAGTTGCCGACTGGGCCCAAGTTATTTGAGAGGGGAGCGGTGCGGCGACGGCAACCCCCGCTAATAATAGCCAAGACGCGCGCATAATGCTTCTCCCCTTTGACGAATAATCAACAGGATAGCTAGTTTTACTAAGATGACCAGAGGCTTAACAATGGGTGGGGTGGTCGCGGTGCGGGCGGCACCGATAGTAAGGGCAGCGTTACCGCCCAAACTCCCGATCCAATCACGTCGTCACCCCGTGTCAAGCACGGGGCGACGGGTTTTATGTAGCAAGCGGTGCGAACTCAAATTCACACCACTTGGCGCAGTGCGGCGATTACTCCGCTGCTGCAACCTCGACATCGTCGTTCGCGGTTTTAGGGCGGCGGGTGCGTGGCTTACGCACGGGCTTTTCCTCGACGGCTTCGATGACCACATCGTCGCTTGCAATCGCAATGGACGGTGGCAAGATCGACAGATCGAGGCCGGCCTCTTCCTGCTTTGGTCGGTCTTCGCGTGGCTCACGTTCGCGGCGCGGGTTGTTGCGGCTGCGGGCGTTGCGGTCGGCCTGTTCAGGACGTTCAGTGCGCTCTGGCCGATCATTACGCTCGGTCCGTTCAGGACGTTCAGCGCGTTCCGGACGGTCATTTCGTTCAGGGCGGTCGTTACGTACTGGCCGGTCGTTGCGGTCAGCATTGCGGTTGCCACGATCTTCGCGGTCGTTTTGTTGAGGACGGTCATTCCGTTCTGGACGGTCGTTGCGATCGTTCCGCTCGGGACGTTCTTGGCGTTGCTGCGGACGGCGATAATCATCGTCGTTGGATACTTCGGCAGTAGCTTCGCCTTCGCCGCCATCTTCGCGAGTGCCGCGCTCTTCATCGCGCCAATCGCGATTCTCGCCGTCTTCATTCTCGTCGCCGCGCCATTCGCGCTGCGCCGGACGGCCTTCTTCCTGACGGCTGCGGACGTCGGCAAGCACGCGGAAATAATGGTCGGCAAACTGGAAATAATATTCGGCCTGCACGCGGTCGCCATTATGCTGCGCGTCCTGCGCCTGCTTTTTGAATTTCTCCAACATCTGCGCAGCGTTGCCGCGCGCCCGATTGTCGACCCGATTCTGGTTATCATACCCGTTGCGGTTGTTGCTCTGCGTACGGTTGCTGTTGTTATTATTGCCCCGGCCGCGACGGCGTTGGGGTTGGCGCATATTCATAGAGACTGACCCGTCCTGATAAAATAAACTCAATGGTTCAGAGTGTTACCCTGCAACGCGTCAGCCAATCCGTGGCTGCCTCATGCTGAAAATGCGTTGGGGCTACCTTGCAATGAGGGCGGAATTTCTACCTATCTTTGCAGTGATGATGTTTGTCTAGCCTGCCATTTATAAGAATCCAAGCGAAAAACGTTATGCCGCCTTGGCGGCCATCAGCAGCGCTCTGGGAATACCGGCGAGGTCGCTATGGGCAACCCCTTTCAGTCTGGCGGCATAAGCGATTTCAGCGACGGCCCGTTCCTGGCCAGCTCCAATTTCAAAGATTGCTACACCGCTTGACGAAAGCAACGTCAGAATTTGCGGGATGAGGATGCTATAATCGTCCAGTCCGTCCGTCCCCGAAAACAAGGCCGAATGTGGTTCGAAATTCTGCACCGATGGCATCAGCGATATGTCGCGTTCGACATAAGGCGGGTTGCAAAGGATTAGGTCAAATGTGCCGAGATTGACTGCCCATCCCTGTTCGCGCCAGCTTGCATGTTGCATTTGGCAGCGGCCCGCAAAGCCTAGATTATCAGCGTTCCTACGCGCAACCACTAAAGCGGTAGCACTTGCGTCTATCCCGATCCCCGTCGCATCGGGAAATAATGACAGCGCCGCCAGCAATAACGCGCCCGACCCTGTGCCTAGATCGAGAATGCGCACCGGCGGCGCACTTCCCGCAAAGTGCTTTTGCGCAGCTTCAATCAAAGTCTCGCTGTCACCGCGCGGGAT
>JANOTI010000203.1:0-2115 GCA_031416255.1 Sphingomonadales bacterium
CGTGTCTGTTCGTCTTCCGTCAAAGGTCGCTCGATCCTGACCCGCCCAAAGGTGAAAAACTTGATCTTCGTCGGCGACGTATCGGCGGCATCCGACGTAGCGCGGATGTCCAAAGCGCAATTTTCCGGCTCGATCGGCAAGGTAATGGGTAAAGTTTCCGGCGATGGTATCGCCGGAGAAGCTGTAACTTGAGCCGCAACAAGCAGCACTGACAGCAAATGGTGCGACATCGGACCCACTCCTTACCCCTAACAATTACCAAAGCGCACGACCCAATCAAGCAGGTTAAATGTTGCGCACAAAATGCTTCGCGCTAAAGCCTGTCTATGGACAAAATCATCATACGCGGCGGCAATCGGCTTAACGGCAAAATTCCAATCTCTGGGGCAAAGAACAGTGCGTTGACGCTGCTTCCTTGTGCGCTGTTGACCGACGAGCCTCTAACGCTGCGCAACCTGCCGCGCTTGGCGGATATTGACGGGTTTCAGCATTTGATGAACCAGTTCGGTATCTCCACCACGATCGCCGGATCACGCCCCGAAGATTTCGGCCGGGTGATGACCTTGGAGGCGACGCGGATTACCTCGTCAGTCGCGCCTTATGAACTGGTGCGCAAAATGCGGGCATCAATTTTGGTACTCGGGCCGATGTTGGCGCGCATGGGCGAGGCAACAGTTTCGCTGCCCGGTGGTTGTGCGATTGGCAACCGGCCTATCGACCTTCATCTGAAAGCATTGGAGGCGATTGGCGCGGAGATTGAACTCGCATCGGGCTATGTGAAGGCCATCGCACCCAAAGGCGGTCTGCCCGGAGGCAGCTACACCTTCCCCGTGGTGTCGGTAGGCGCGACAGAGAACGTCTTGATGGCCGCTGTTCTCGCCAAAGGGACCAGCGTGATCCACAATGCAGCGCGTGAGCCAGAGATTGTCGATCTATGCAACATGCTGGTCGCGATGGGCGCGGAGATTGAGGGGATTGGCTCGTCTGACTTGACCATCCACGGCAAAGAGCGGCTGCACGGCGCAACCTATCGCGTGATGTCCGACCGGATCGAGGCGGGTAGCTATGCCTGTGCGGTGGCGACGACCGGCGGCGATGTGGAACTGGTCGGTGCAAACGAGCCTGAAATGCAGGCGACTGTGGATGCGCTGCGTTCCGCTGGCGTGACTGTTGAAGCGGTCAAAGGTGGACTGCGCATTGCATCTGACGGAAAGCTGCAGCCGCTGACGATTTCGACGTCGCCCTATCCGGGTTTTGCCACCGATATGCAGGCGCAGTTTATGGCGATGCTGTGCATGGCCGACGGTGCAAGCGTATTGACCGAAACAATCTTTGAGAACCGCTATATGCACGTGCCTGAACTGAACCGCATGGGCGCGCATATTGAAACCAAGGGACGCACGGCGATTGTCCACGGCGTAAAGGGGATGACTGGAGCCCCCGTGATGGCAACTGATCTGCGCGCCTCGATGAGCCTTATTATTGCTGGTCTTGTGGCTGAGGGCGAAACGCAGGTTCAGCGCATCTACCACCTTGATCGCGGTTACGAGCGGTTGGAAGAGAAATTGCAACTGGTTGGGGCCGACATCGAACGTGTTGGAGCGGATTAATAGGGGGACAATTGCAATGCACAGTATTGCACTTGCCAAGTGTCGCCAAGAATACCATCTTGGCGAAAGAAGGATATAGTGTGATGACGGACAAATTGGTTTCAGCGCGAAAGCCACACCCTGTGTTGGCGTCGATAAAGTTCAGTCCGATTCCAACCGTCGTGAGTGACCCAAACGTAGCAGACAATCCACTCGTCGCGGTCAACGAGGCTTTCTTACAGTTGACCGGCTATACCGAGGAAGAAGTTATCGGTCGCAATTGCCGTTTCCTTCGCGGACCGGACACAGAAAACACACAGACTGCCAAGCTACGCGAAGCCATTTATGAAAAACGCGCGACGCTGGCTGAATTGATTAACTATCGCAAAGATGGCAGCCGGTTCCGCAATGCCGTTATGGTCGCACCATTGTATGACGATGACGGGAAAATCGAATATTTTGTAGGATCGCAAATTGCCGTAAAGGCGGATGAAGAAAGCATTGCCACCGTCCGAAAGGAGCAATC
>JANOTI010000204.1:0-1986 GCA_031416255.1 Sphingomonadales bacterium
CGATCTGGACTGTGCCGGATCAGCAAGGGCGGTCATTGGTTTCGGAGAAGCGCTGAACCTAAGGTCCTTCGAGACGGCACTTCGCGTGCGCTCAGCACCTCCTCAGGACAAACGGAAGTATCCAGATGAACTCATTCCAAAATCCGTTTGTCCTGAGGAGCGACTGAGCGAATGCGAAGGCGCGTCTCGAAGGACGCAGCCCAAGCCCAAGCCCAACGCCTCACTTAATAGGACAAGCCGGGTCCAACCGCATATCGAGATAATTGTCCACCGATGCCATTAGCATGTCCATTTCCTGTTCATAGAAATGGTTGGCGCGGGGGATTTCGTCGTGGTGCACGGTGATGTGCCGCTGTGTGCGCAGCTTATCGACCAGTTTCTGCACCGCATGCGGGCTAACGACTTCATCGCCTGCACCATGGATGATGATGCCCGATGACGGGCAGGGGGCAAGGAAGCTGAAATCATACATGTTGGCGGGCGGCGATACCGATATAAAGCCGCGAATCTCTGGACGACGCATCAGCAACTGCATGCCGATCCACGCGCCAAAGCTGAAACCAGCGATCCATGTCGTCGATGCCTCGGGGTGAAACGCCTGAATCCAATCGAGTGCTGCCGCTGCATCGGACAATTCGCCAATGCCATTGTCAAATTCGCCTTCGCTGCGGCCCACGCCGCGAAAGTTAAAGCGCAGCGTTGCAAAACCGCGGTTGACGAAGGTTTTGTACATCGCCTGCGTGATCCGGTCGTTCATTGTACCGCCTGCCTGCGGGTGCGGATGCAGGATCATCGCGACCGGCGCGCGCGGACGTGGCGGCGGCGAAAAACGGGCTTCGATGCGGCCTTCGGGACCGGGAATGGCAATTGCTGGCATGTTTTAGGATCAATCTAGAAGAATACGGGAGCTACACGGGCTATGCAGCGGTTAAGTGGCTATATAGAAGCGAAAGCAATTTTCGCAACTGTCATGGATATTAGTGCTTGTGATCCATAATTTTCCGTTTGTGCTGAGTAGGGTGCCGAGCCTTTGGCGAGGTGCGCGTATCGAAGCACGGACCCTTCGATACGCACTTCAGCCTTCGGCTTCAGCACTACTCTGGGCAAACGGTGTTGTGGTATGGGCGCAAAGATGAGCCGCCTCTATTTGGACCACGCAGCAACCACGCCGGTTGTGCCAGCGTCACATGCAGCGATGGTCGAGGCACTGGAGCATTGGGCGAACCCTTCTTCGCCGCATAGTGACGGGCGTAAGGCTCGGGCAGCATTGGAAGCTGCGCGCGCAACAGTGAAGG
This sequence comes from Sphingomonadales bacterium, assembly GCA_031416255.1. Taxonomy (GTDB): domain Bacteria; phylum Pseudomonadota; class Alphaproteobacteria; order Sphingomonadales; family Sphingomonadaceae; genus Sphingorhabdus_B. The sequence continues at coordinate 1,296 of JANOTI010000204.1, forward strand.
CAGCGCTTGATTGGGATGGCGAAGTGCTGTTCACCAGCGGGGCAAGCGAAGCGATCTTTATGGCGCTGTCGGGATTTGATGCGGTGGCCAGCAAGGTTGAGCATGATGCTGTGTTGAATGCCGTTGGGGCCGAGGTGCGGCTGCCGGTGGATGCCAATGGGACTGTACAGCTGGGCCCGATTGCCAAGGGGCGTCGCTATGCCATTCAGCATGTGAACAACGAAACTGGCGTGGTGCAGCCGCTGGCGGAACTCGGCGCAGAGATTCGCGCGGGCGGCGGCTTGCTGTTCGCCGATTGCTCGCAAAGCGCTGGAAAGCTGGCCTTGCCCGATGCCAATATGATCGCGATTTCGGCGCACAAATTTGGTGGGCCACCGGGGATTGGTGCGTTGCTCTTGCGTGATTTGGCATTGTTGCGGCCCACGGGAGGTCAGGAAAAGGGCTATCGGCGCGGTACGGAGAATTTGCCTGCTGTGGCGGGATTGGCGGCGGCGTTGGCTGGGGACTTTGCTTGGTTGGGAGCGGCGACAGTGCTGCGTGCTAAACTGAATGCGTCGATAGTCGAGGCAGGGGGCGAGGTTGTTGCGGCGAATAGTGAGCGGCTAGCCACGATCGCCAGCTACCGAATGCCTGGTGTATCGGCGTCTAGCCAGCTGATCGGGTTCGACATGGCCGGAATATCGGTTTCGGC
>JANOTI010000205.1:0-10762 GCA_031416255.1 Sphingomonadales bacterium
GTATTTGAAGCTGTGCCCAGGAACCACGCGGTCGTCGGTGTCCGCGGTAGTGACAATAACCGCCGGATATGGCACGCCCGTCTTGATATTGTGGTATGGCGAATAGGTCAGCAGGTTATTGAAATCGGCCTCTTTATTAGGATAGCCATAATCATCGACCCAATAACGCCCCGCGGTAAAGCGGTCGAACCGCAGCATGTCCATCACGCCGACCGCCGCATGGCCCGCCGCGAACAGATCTGGCCGTTGGTTGACCACCGCGCCGACGAGCAATCCGCCGTTGGACCGCCCCTCAACCGCTAGCTTGCCTTTGGTCGTGATCCCTTTGGCAACCAGATATTCGCCCGCCGCGATAAAATCATCAAAGACGTTTTGCTTGTTCAGCAAGCGACCTGCATCATGCCAAGGCTTTCCATATTCTCCGCCGCCGCGCAAATTGGCGACGGCAAAGACGCCGCCCGATTGGATCCACGCCATCCGCGTCGGGCTATAACCCGGCAGCGACGAAATGTTGAACCCGCCATAGCCGTAGAGGATTGTCGGCGCGCCTTGCGACACGTCTAGGCCTTTTTTGTGGACAATGAACATCGGGATTTTCGTGCCGTCCTTTGACGGATAGAAGACCTGGCTGACCGCAATGTCTTCTGGCTTAAAGCTGAGTTTTGGCAACGCAAACGGCGTTGATTTGCCGGTGCGGCTGTCAAAGCGATAAATCGCCCCCGGCTGGTTAAAGCTGGAAAAGCTGTAGAAGGTTTCCGGATCGCCGGGTTTGCCGCCAAAGCCGCTGGCGGTGCCGATGCTGTTGAGGGCAATTTGTTGCACCGGTTTGCCGCTCAGATCGGTCATCATCGCCATCGATGCTGCGTCTTTGAGGTACGACAATACCATGCGGTCGCCGACGATCTGCGCGCGGGCAAGTGTTTCTGCGCGCTCTGGGATGATGTCGGTGAAAGCAAATGCTTCCCCCATGCAAACATTTGCTGGATCAGACATGTCTTCACAAGGGATACGGTTTAACACCTTCGCCTTCACATCAACCGACACGACTTTCAGCTTTGCGGCGTCCTTGTTTGTGACGAAATACAGTTTATCGCCTACACCTTCGATCAACTGCCAGTCGTAATCGAGGCCGCTAACCAGCGGCTGGGCTTTCCACGCGCGCTTTTTGCCCAGCGGAATCAAATTCAGCTCATATTTCTCATCCGTCCCTGACGAGCTGGTAAGCAACACCCACTTGCCGTTGTGCGTCACCTCGGCGCTATGCCCAAGCTCTTTCCGGTCGGGCGTCGCATAGACCACCTGATCCGCGCTCTGCGGCGTGCCGATTTTGTGGAAATAGACCGTTTGGTTGTAATTCAGCTGCTGAAACGCAGCACCCTCGGACGGTGCGGCAAAGCGCGAATAGAGAAAGCCTTCATTGCCAATCCAGCTGATATTGGTGAACTTCGCCCATTGGATTTCATCCGGCAGCGGCTTGCCTGTCGTGACATCAAGCACCTTGATCGTCCGCCAATCCGACCCACCGTCCTGAATGGCATAGGCCAGCAGCTTGCCGTTCTTTGAAGCAACCCAACTATCCAGCGCAGTCGCGCCATCCTTGGCCCACGTGTTCGGGTCGATCAGGATGCGGTCTTTGCCTTTCAGACCTTTACGCACATACAGCACCGATTGGTTTTGAAGCCCGTCATTCTTGGTAAAGAAATAATGCCCGCCGGCTTTTTCGGGCAGGCTGTAGCGCTCGTAATTATACAACGTCTTCATTTTCGCGGCGAGCGCAGCTTTACCCGGCAGCGCGTCGAGATAAGTATCAGACACCGCTTTTTGCTCCGCAACCCAGCCCGCTACATCTTTGCTGGTGCGGACGTCGTCCTCCAGCCAGCGGTACGGGTCAGCGACTTTTACGCCGAAGTGTTCCTCGGCAACGTCGGTCTTGCGGGTTTCGGGATAATCGAGCTTTGCTGTAGCATCGGTCGCGGCGGGATCATGGGCGGCAAAAGCCGGAACAGTTAAACTCATCGCAGCAACACCAAGCAAAAACGCAACACGCATGGGGACATAATCCTCTCTCAATCCGTAATAATGTTACGTGCAACCTAGTGCGGCAATTCTTGCAGGCCAAGGGGGTAAATATGCTAAGCGATTGCGATGAAATTGACCCATATTCGCTATCTGGACACCGCCGAGCCGCTGGCGTCCGGCCACCCCTTCCTCTCCGCCGCCAGTGGGCTGGTGCAAATCGGCGATACTTTGTGCGTGGTGGGTGATGATGAGCAGCATCTGGCAGTGTTCAACCACAACGACGATGGCCCCGGTCGGTTGATCCGGCTGCTCCCCGGCGATCTGCCGCGCAAAAAGAAAAAGCGTAAAGCGGTGAAGCCCGATTTTGAGATAGTGTTTCAGTTGCCCCCCAACGACGAGACAACGAACGGATTGCTATGCGCAATGGGTTCCGGTTCGACTCCGCAGCGGATGCGTGGTGCAATAATCGACCTTGATAACGGCAGTGTAACCCTGCTGGATCTACAGCCGCTATTCGCTGCTCTTGCGCCTTTGGTGGCAGAGATAAATCTTGAAGGCGCGGTAGTGCGCGGCGACCGGCTATTGCTATTTAATCGCGGGAATATGGCCAACCCCGAAACCTGTATTTTTGAAACAGCCTTGAGCGCGGTCACTGGCGATGAAGATGTCGAAGTCACGTTGGTCAAAACACTCGCATTACCAATGGTCGACGGCGTGCCTTTGACAGTCACTGATGCTTGCTCACTAGGCGATGACCAAATCCTTCTGTCTGCTGTCGCTGAAGTCACAGACGATAGCTATGCAGACGGTGACATTTTGGGCGCGGCAATCATCGTGCTCAACGCCCATCTTGTAGTGGTCGCAATCGAGCCGCTGGTGCCGACCCTGAAAATCGAAGGCATCACCGCGCGCCGCACTGCAACCGGTGCCGAACTGCTGTGCGTATCCGATGCCGACGATCCAGATACACCGTCCTCGCTCTATTCGGCATCGCTTTTTATATGATCCGCCCAAACATCACTCACTAATACATAGTGCGGATTCGCCGAAAGTTATTGCGAAACCTTTTCGCGTCCGCGCAGTTTCCTTTGGAGACACCCGGGCTTCTTCCCGGGAAATCAAACCGGAGATGGACGATGGCGAAAGCGGAACCCTTTGAGACAAAACTTGGCGCAGGCGGCGAAACGCATCAGATGGTGCACGAAAAAGGCGATCATGCCAGAGCCGACGCACATTTGACCACCAATCAGGGCATTCGCGTCTCCGATAACCAGAACAGCCTGAAAGCAGGTGCACGCGGACCGACTTTGCTTGAAGATTTCGTGCTGCGCGAAAAAATCTTTCATTTTGACCATGAACGTATCCCTGAACGGATTGTCCACGCGCGCGGCTCCGCAGCGCACGGCTTTTTCGAAGCGACTGACGATATCTCTGACCTCAGCAAAGCGGCGTTGTTCGTCAAAGGCACCAAAACGCCCCTATTTACGCGCTTTTCCACCGTTGCTGGTGGCGCAGGATCGGTTGACACTCCGCGTGACGTGCGCGGTTTTGCGGTCAAATTCTACACCAAAGAAGGCAATTGGGATCTGGTCGGTAACAACATTCCCGTGTTCTTTATCCAAGACGCGATGAAATTTCCTGATCTGGCCCATGCTGTCAAAATGGAGGCCAATTGTGGCTATCCGCAAGCGGGCAGCGCACACGATACGTTTTGGGATTGGGCGTCGTTGATGCCCGAAACGACGCATATGCTGATGTGGGCAATGTCGGACCGGACGATCCCGCGTTCGCTGCGCATGATCGAAGGATTTGGCGTTCATACCTTTCAGCTGGTTAACGCGGCTGGCAAATCGACCTTTGTCAAATTCCATTGGAAGCCGAAACTCGGCCTGCAATCAACGTTGTGGGATGAAGCCTTGAAGCTGCAAGCGGCGGATAATGACTATCATCGCCGCGACCTGTTCGAAGCCATCGACAGCGGCGCGTTCCCCGAATGGGAATTGGGCATTCAGGCGTTCAGCCGCGAATTTGCCGAAGCGCAGCCTTATGATGTTCTCGACCCGACAAAGATTATTCCTGAAGAAGATATCCCTGTACGTATCATCGGCCGGATGGTGCTTGACCGTAATCCCGACAATTTCTTTGCGGAAACCGAGCAAGTCGCGTTTTGCCCCGCCAATATCGTTCCGGGTGTCGATTTCTCCAACGATCCGTTGTTGCAGGGACGGCTGTTCTCGTACCTCGACACACAGTTAAAGCGTCTTGGTTCGACCAACTTCCATCAACTGCCGATCAACGCGGCCAAATGTCCGGTAATGAATTTTCAACGCGATGGCCAAATGCAGATGCAGGTGCCCAAAGGCCGTGCCAATTATGAACCCAATAGCCTTGCCGAACATGGCGAAATCAGCGGCCCACGCGAATGTCCGATGACGGGCTTTGAAAGCACAACTACGCCGACTGGCGAAAATGAGGAGGGCGACAAGCTGCGCGTCCGCCCCGAATTGTTCGCGGATCATTACAGCCAGGCGCGGCAGTTTTGGATTTCGCTGACAGATAATGAACGCGCGCATGTCGCGTCGTCTTTCACCTTTGAATTGTCGAAGGTTGGCCAACTCACCCAAGTGCCGCCGCGCATGGTCGGAAATTTGCGCAATGTCGATGATGATCTGGCGCAGCGTGTTGCCAATGGCCTTGGTATTGATCTGCCGCCCAAAGCCAAAGCTGCGCGGGAGCCGATCACCATGGAGCCGAGTCCGGCGGTGTCGATCCAGAAGAATATGAAGGACACGCTCGAAGGTCGCAGCGTCGGTATCCTCTATGCCGATGGTTCGGACGGCGCGGAAATAGACATGGTTGTTGCGGCAGTGAGTAAAGCAAAGGGCAAAGCTGTATTGATTGCACCAAAGGTTGGTGGCGCAAAACTGGCCGACGGCTCGGTCCGGAAAGCCGATGGCCAATTGGCGGGAACCCCGTCGCAGCTGTTCGACGCTGTGGCTTTGGTGCTTTCACCTGCGGGCACAGAGACGTTGCTGAAGGACAGCGCAGCGATCGACTTTGTTGCCAATGCGTTTGTCCATTTGAAAACCATCGGTGCCAATGAAGCTGCTCAGCCATTGCTCGACAAAGCCCGCGTCGAACCGGATGATGGCATCACTGACCTCGGCAGCGCGTTCATTGCAGGCGCGAAGCTGCGGCATTTCCACCGCGAACCCAGCGTGCGCACTTTGGCCTAACGAAAAAGGGCGGCTCCTTGCAGGAAGCCGCCCTTTGAATTTCGTTCGAGACGTAGGGGCTTACGCCGCTTCGTCGAGGTCCGCTTCAACGGGGCCGCTGTCTTGGCCCTTGGCGCTGGTGTCGCGGTCAACCAATTCGATGATCGCCATTGCCGAGGCATCCGACGCGCGGAAACCGGCTTTGATGACACGGGTGTAACCACCGTTGCGGTCTTTGTAACGCTCAGCAAGCACTTCGAACAGTTTCACCAGTTGCGCGTCATCCATCAAACGGCTGTGCGCGAGGCGGCGGTTGGACAAGCCACCCTTTTTCGCCAGCGTGATCAGCTTTTCGACATAAGGCCGAAGTTCTTTCGCCTTGGCAACGCCGGTGGTGATTTGTTCGTGCTTAATCAACGAAGCCGCCATGTTGCGCAGCATCGCGATGCGATGGCTGCTGGTGCGGTTCAGTTTACGATAGCCAATTTTATGGCGCATGTTTCATTCCTTCGTTCGTAGGGGGGCCGTATAGTGGTTCCCATCAAAGTGGTACTTTGATGGGGCCCTACTGGTACCCCGATCCCGGCAGCAATTCAGGCCGCTGCCAAACGCCTTTTATCCCTCCCCCAATGAAGGGAGAGGGCTTAACCGATTAACCCAGCAATTCCTGCTCAAGCTTCTTGGCCATTTCTTCGATGTTTTCTGGCGGCCAGCCTGGAATATCCATGCCAAGGCGCAGACCCATTGACGACAGCACTTCCTTGATTTCGTTCAAAGACTTGCGGCCAAAGTTTGGAGTACGCAGCATTTCTGCTTCGCTCTTTTGCACCAGATCGCCGATGTAGATAATGTTGTCATTCTTCAGGCAGTTTGCACTGCGCACGGAAAGCTCCAACTCATCAACCTTCTTGAGAAGATAACGGTTAAGCTGGTTCGCATCCGATTCTTCCGACGACGCGCTTGGTGCGGCCATGCCGATCATTGGCGACGAAGCAGCCATGGCTTCTTCAAAGTGGACGAACACTTGCAGCTGATCCTGAAGGATGCGCGCTGCAAAGGCGACGGCATCTTCAGGCGTTACTGTACCATCGGTTTCGATAGTCAGGTTCAGCTTGTCATAGTCCAGTTCTTGACCAATGCGCGCATTGTCCACTTTGTAGGCCACTTGGCGAACAGGCGAATACAGCGAATCGACAGGAATAAGGCCGATAGGCGCATCTGCAGGACGGTTGGCGACAGCAGGAACATAACCCTTGCCGGTGTCGGCAGTGATTTCCATGTTGAAGCTAGCGCCCTCATCAAGATGGCAAATAATAAGCTCAGGGTTCATAACCACAATGTCGCCGGTGACAGCGATATCGCCAGCCTTTACCGTCGCAGGACCCGTTGCCGAAAGCTGCATGCGCTTTGGGCCTTCGCCTTCCATCTTCAACGCGACCTGTTTGATGTTCAGGACGATGTCGGTGATGTCTTCACGAACGCCAGCTAGCGACGAAAATTCGTGAAGGACGTTTTCGATTTTGATCGAAGTGATAGCGGCGCCCTGAAGCGACGACAAAAGAACGCGACGCAGAGCATTACCAAGCGTCAGGCCAAAGCCACGCTCAAGCGGTTCGGCAACGAAGGTGGCTTTGCGGCGGCTATCGCCACCAGCCTTGACTTCGAGGCTCATGGGCTTTTTCAATTCCTGCCAGTTCTTCATATTGACGGACATGGATTTCCCCTAGGTTGGGCGAGACCGGCATAGTGTGCATTCGGCATATGCACTGGGCCGGACCGCCAGAAAAATTGCTGAGACGCGGATGGATGACCCGCGCCCGATATTCACACGGTTATACGCGACGACGCTTCGATGGACGCACACCGTTGTGCGGGATCGATGTCACGTCGCGGATCGAGGTGATATTAAAGCCCACCGACTGCAACGCACGAAGTGCACTTTCGCGGCCTGAACCAGGACCCTTGACTTCAACTTCAATCGTACGAACACCGTGCTCGGCTGCCTTTTTACCAGCGTCCTCTGCAGCAACCTGTGCGGCATAAGGTGTCGATTTACGACTGCCCTTGAAACCCATCGTACCGGCGCTTGACCAGCTGATAGTGTTGCCCTGTGCGTCGGTTATTGTGATCATCGTGTTGTTAAAACTGGCGTTGACATGAGCCACACCAGCCGAAATGTTTTTGCGTTCGCGCTTTTTAATGCGCTGAGGTTCGCGTGCCATTTTGCTCTATCCTGACTAAAAATTGGCCTGACTGAAAATTAAAAAGAAGCGGCGGAAAACCGCGCTTACTTTTTCTTACCAGCGATGGCCTTGGATTTACCCTTGCGAGTGCGCGCATTTGTATGCGTACGCTGACCGCGGACCGGCAGACCTTTACGATGACGAAGACCGCGATAGCAGGCCAGATCCATCAAACGCTTGATGTTCATCGACACTGTGCGGCGCAGATCGCCTTCGACTGTGTGGTCGGCATCAATCGTTTCGCGCAGCTTCAGGATTTCGGCATCCGAAAGATCCTGAACACGGCGAGCGTGATCGATTTCCAGCTTGTCAGCAATTTGCACCGCAGCGGTGCGTCCAATGCCATGGATATAGGTGAGCGCAATAATCACTCGTTTATTTGTGGGGAGATTGACCCCGGCGATACGTGCCATACTTAAATTTACTCCTGCTCCACAGGGGTTCCGCGAATCGGGGAACGTCCTATCTCAAGGCTGGTGAATGGGCCGAAAACGCAGAAAAACCAGCTGGCACACGAATGTGCTGCTGGCTTTACCAGTGTTCGGATATTTTCGTATTAGCTTTAGGGTGCCGCTCTGTCAAGCGCAGGGCCTAAGCCATTTAAACTGCTAACACCAATTCAAACCGAACGATACTTATACGTCAAGCGGGTTGATTTGAACGCGCTTTGCCGCCAAGGGGCGGCCATGTCTGATGCGGCGCCTTTAAGCTTTCAGGACTTGATCCTGCGTCTCCATGCCTATTGGGGGGAACAGGGCTGCGTTGTCCTACAACCCTATGATTTGGAAATGGGGGCGGGCACTTTCCACACTGCGACCACTTTGCGTGCCTTGGGGCCAGAGCCGTGGAACGCCGCCTTTGTGCAGCCATGCCGCAGGCCGACCGATGGGCGCTATGGTGAAAACCCCAATCGGCTTGGCCATTACTACCAATATCAAGTGATCCTGAAACCATCGCCGCCACAGCTACAAGAGCTATATCTGGGCAGCCTTGCCGCGATTGGTATCGACCCGTTGTTGCACGACATTCGTTTTGTCGAGGATGACTGGGAAAGCCCGACGCTGGGCGCATGGGGCCTTGGCTGGGAGGTTTGGTGCGATGGCATGGAAGTATCGCAATTCACCTATTTTCAGCAAATGGGCGGTTTCGACTGCAAGCCGGTAGCAGGCGAACTGACCTATGGGTTGGAACGGCTGGCGATGTATATCCAGAACAAGGATAGCATTTTCGATCTGGCCTACAACAATGCAGGCGTAACCTATGGCGATGTTTTTAAGGAACAAGAGCGCCAGCACAGCACCTATAATTTCGAAGTCGCCAACACCGACATGCTGTTTGCGCATTTCAAAGATGCTGTAGCTGAATGTAATTCCTGCCTTGAAAAAGCCGTGCCGATTGCCGCCTACGAACAGGCGATCAAGGCCAGCCACATATTCAACCTGTTGCAGGCGCGCGGCGTTATCAGCGTGCAGGAACGGGCAAGCTTTATGGGCCAAGTCCGCGATCTGGCCAAAGGCAGCTGTCAGGCATGGATCGACAAGCAATCTCCCGAATGGCAAGCAAAGTTTCCGGGGTGGACGGTATGACCGACTTCCTCCTCGAACTGCGCAGCGAAGAAATCCCTGCGCGGATGCAGCTAAAGGCTAAGGACGATCTGGTCCGGCTATTCACCGATGCGCTGGCCAAATCTGGGCTTGCCGCCGAGAGCATCGAAGCCTTTGCCACGCCGCGCCGTTTGGCGTTGATCGCCAAGGGCCTGCCGCTGGAAACTGCCGCGTCATCCGAAGAAACCAAAGGGCCAAAGCTCGGCGCGCCGCCGCAGGCGATGGAGGGTTTCCTTCGCAAAACTGGCCTTACGCAGGATCAATTGGTTGAACGCGACGGCGTCTATTTCGCGATTGCCGAAAAGCCGGGGCGCAATACGGCGGATGTTTTGGCCGAGGCCATCCCCGCGATCATCCGCGCCTTTCCCTGGCCAAAATCGCAACGCTGGGGCGCGGCATCGGTTTCGACCGAAAGCCTGCGCTGGGTGCGGCCTTTGCAGGGCATCATTGCGTTGCTGGGTGACGATGTGGTCGCTTGCGAGATTGACGGTATCGTCAGTAGCGCAGCGACGAAAGGCCACCGCTTCCACCACAGCGGCGACATCACCATTGGCAACGCGGGCGACTATGTTGAAAAACTGCGGGCTTGCCATGTTATCGTGCATTTCAGCGAGCGCACAAAAATCATCCGCGATGGGGCAGAGGCGGCTGCGATAGCGGCTGGCCTTGTGCTTGTTCCCGACGAAGGGCTGGTCACCGAAAATGCAGGGCTGACCGAATGGCCGGTGCCGATGCTGGGGCGCTTTGATCCAGCGTTTCTCAGCGTCCCGCAAGAAGTCATCCAGCTGACCGCGCGGGTGAACCAGAAGTATTTTGTCTGTAACGATGCAGACGGCAAACTCGCCAACGCGTTCGTCTGCACCGCCAATATCAGCGCGCATGACGGTGGTGTCGCGATTGTGGCGGGTAATGAGAAAGTGCTGGCAGCGCGGTTGAGCGATGCGAAGTTTTTCTGGGAGCAGGATTTGAAGGTTGAACTCGATGTTCAGCGCGAAAAGCTGTCGCAGATTACCTTTCACGAGAAATTGGGCACCGTCGCCGATAAGGTCGAGCGGGTTGCGAAACTTGCGCGGTGGTTGGTTGAAGAGGGAATTGTTACATCCTCCCCATCGACTCGCGATGGGGAGGTGGCAGGCGGCGCGATAGCGACGACTGACGGAGGGGACAGCAACCTCGAAAGCCCCTCCGTCTCGCCCGTGCTGACGCCCGGTCGATCCACCTCCCCATCGCAAGTCGATGGGGAGGATTTAGCAGCGCAAGCCGAACGCGCAGCGCGCCTGTGCAAAGCCGACCTCGTCACCGGCATGGTCGGCGAATTCCCCGAACTGCAAGGCATCATGGGCGGCTATTACGCCCGCGCCCAAGGCGAACCCGATGCCGTCGCCGACGCCGTCCGCGACCATTACAAACCCGTCGGCCAAGGCGATGGTGTGCCCACCGCTCCGGTAACGGTGGCGGTGAGTTTGGCGGATAAGTTGGATAGCATTGCTCAGTTTTTTGCAATTGGTCAGGCTCCTACCGGCTCAAAAGATCCGTTCGCACTCCGGCGCTCCGCCTTTGGCGTGCTAGCGTTGGTTCAAACAAACGATCTGCGCTTTGATATTGCCTCTATCCTGGCCGGTTTGATAAACTTTATCGGACCAGAAGATGAACTAATGGACATCACTAAGCGCCGCTTCTG
>JANOTI010000206.1:0-8544 GCA_031416255.1 Sphingomonadales bacterium
TCGGGCCCCTGCGGCCCCGCCACGCCCGGCGGACCGATCAGTGTCGCAACCGGCAAAGACGGCGTAACAACCGCACCCGCCGCCATCGTCCCGTCCGGACCACGCCAACGTACAACAACCGTCGGTTCAGGCTGGCGCCAACGTAACGCAATCATGCCGACACCGATTGGCGCAGGCGGACGTGTACGCTGTCGGTGACAATCACCCCGCCCGCCACCTCTAGCCGTGCGTCGGCGATGTAAGCACCAGGCGATAGGCTGGCCGAAACGAGCGCCGGGATGGTGAGCGTCCAGCCTGCCGGTTCGCCACCCAAAGCAAGCCGTGCGGTGACGGCAAAGCTGGCGACGACAGGCGCAGTTGCCGACGCTTCGCTCCGCCCCGGCTGTACAGCTTTCATCGCTGCATTGATCGCAGTGACTTGGGCTGGATCGCCCGTAACAGCATCAAGCGCGAGGCTGATCGTTTCGCCACGTTGGTAAGTATAGGGGGTCATGAAATATCTCCCAATGGGGAAGTCAAAACAACCACGTCACCCTGAACTTGTTTCAGGGTCCATCTATCAACCGCAACCGGCGGTTTATTTGGAGAGATGGATGCTGAAACAAGTTCAGCATGACGGTAGTTGTTATGAAAGGAAGCGGCTTAGCTCACCGCAATCTTCAGCAATTTAATCGCTTCCGAATTCGACACCGCCCCGCCAAGCCGCTTTGTCGCGTAGAAATTGACATAGGGCTTATTCGAATACGGATCGCGCAGGATGTTCGTCTCGCTGCGTTCCGCGATCAGATACCCCGCTTTGAAATTGCCAAACGCAATCGGCAGCGTGTTGGCCGCAATATCGGGCATATCTTCGCTTTCGATCACCGGATAACCCAGCAAGGTATCGGGCTGTCCGGTTACCAATCCCGGCATCCAGATGAACGCGCCATCGGTGGTCTTAAACTTGCGGATTGTCGCCAATGTCGCAGAATTCATTACCCACACGGCACCTTGACGGTACGGCGCACGCAAAGAATGCACCAAATCGAGCAGCTTGTTTTCCGGATTACTCGCCGGAAGCGCCGCTGCCGCACCTGATGCCACATATTGCAACTGGCCAAAGGCACGCGTCGTGTCGCTGGTGGACGCAGTGGTGTAGGTCAGGAACCCTTTTGGTTTATCAACGCCATCACCATTAACAAATGCGGTTCCTTCGGATTTGGCAAATTGCATCGCGATTTCATCGGCCAACCACGCCTCGACATCAAACTGCGCATCATCGAGCATCGCTTGCGTCGCCGCCGGATTGGCATATAGCTCACCGAACGAAGGCACTATTTCGTTAAACACCGGCGTGCTGGTCGTTGGCCGCGCCGCAACTTCGGATGCCCATCCAGAGGCTACACCATTCGTCGTCACCAGCTTGCGATAGCCCGCCGAGCCCACGCGCACCACATTGGCAACGGCGCGGATCGGTGAGATGTTCCGCAACGTTGCATCGATAACCTCGTCGATTTCACGCGGAATGGCATAGCCGCCGTCCGCCGCCACATTGCCCGCAAAGCTTTTTAGTTCAACCTCGCGGCCTTTGCGCAAAAAGCCCTCGACAAAAGCACTGCGCGCCGGATCGGCAACGCTTGCGCCCCCGGACAAACGCGGACGCAGTACAGGGTCGGAAGTAGTTCCCACCGCATCAAATGCCGCCTCCAACGGGTCGGCTTTTACTTCATAATCCATGCTATTCTCCTTTAGTGGATTCGACTGCCAGCACCCGCGCGAGCGGTTGCATGGGGTGGATGACGACGCTGATTTCGATCAAGTCAACATCGGTTAGTTCACGATATGTTCCATTGCGCGCTTCCCGAACGCGGTACCCGAACGACAGGCCCGCACCATCCGCAACCGGCGGCGCATCGCCGTCCATGTGCGCAATGACGCGCAGCCCGCGTTCGTCCTCCTCGATATGTTCGACAAAGCCGATCCGTTGCGCCCGATCATGTTGCCACAGCAACGGCAATCCAGCCTTTGCCGCACGCGCAAATGCGCCTTTGCGGACAATGTCGCCGCCCCGGTCGGGATGGTCAAAAATGGCGGCATAGCCAGCAAATCTCATTTGATTACCAATCCTGTCAGGCCCAGTTTTAGTGCAAGACCAATGACAAGAAGTGCCAAGAGCCCCCGCACGAGCCATTCAACCACCGCCTTACGCGCCGACTTTTTCGCATCGCGCCAGGCGGAGAGCAGCTCGCGCAGGTCAGCCATATCCTTCGCCGCGCTTTGGTCTGAAAGCCCCAGATGCGCGAGCGCACGTTGAGCACCAGATTCCGATGCCTGGGCGAGCAACTCGCCAAGCTTATCATTCGTGATTTGCATTTTGGACGTCCTAGTTGCTGCAGGGGCAGCAGCGGTTCAGTTATCGCCTTCGAGCAGCGCCAAATCCTCCAGCGTCAGCTTAACAGCGCTGGAACCCAAATCCGGATAAATCACGGGTTTATCGCCAAAATGTTTTCGCATCGCTCGTTCGCACCCGTCATCCTCATCATTGTCGTCCTCATCGGGATTCACCTGATCTGGAAATGTGAATTGTGCGTCAAATTTCTCGTCAGCTATACCATATTCTAGGATAGACCACTTTTTATCGTCATCGGCGACATCCCATAGGTGTTGGACGAGTTCGAACATCTTATTGCTCGGATAGTAGTAGATTATTTCACCATTTTCTTCGGCAAAGATGGCTACTTCGTAGCCCTCATCATCAACCTCGGCATACAAGAATGATCCATCTGGATGCCGGTTAAGCATGTCGGCAATTTCTTGTCCTATCGCGTTCAAGGTGTCGCCTGTCTCAATATCAGCATTCATTAGTTTATCCTTCCGGCTTGTTCGGAACATTTTTGGAGCGAATTCTACCGTTGATTTTGTAAACCACATCTAGGGAATCTGGGCGCTTTGAACTGCCGGTATATCGAGGGGTGATTTCGACCTCGACCTCTTTCCCACGCTTCAGCGCTCTTTTCCATTTGTTTTCCAGTCTACGATATTTTCCAGTGTTGATTGCCGCGTCCTGAGCGAAGTGATTTTCTTGTATTTTAGGCCCGCCAAACTGTCGCGCGATAAAGTGCCCGCCGTGATCAGATGATTCTCGATCGGGTCTTCCCGCTGCATCCTGAAAACGTCTTGATCTGGTTTGCGTTGGTTCAAGCCTTAACTTACCATATATTTTTTCTGACCGCCCAAGGCCATCGGTGTCAAAATTATAGCCACCTGCGCTTACAGTTGAGGGCACAGCAATCGGTTTTGCAGCGGATGCTGCTGCGGTAGTTGCGGCTGCGATGGCCTTAACTGCGGCGGCCGCCCCTACTGCAACCGCTGCGCCTGCTGCGATCATGCTGCCCGATGGAGTCCCGGTCAGTTTCGGGGCAGGCGATGGCTTTTCCCCGGCTGGGGCTTCGTGGGAAACCGATGGCGGACTTGCTACAGGTTTTGGCGGCGGCTTGGTGACGACCTTGCGCCGCTTGATAATCGGCGCGGGACGCTTGGGAATGACCGTGGGTTTCGGCTTGGGTTTGGGCGTCGGCTTTGTCTTGGTGGGCGGATCCCAAGAACCGCTGGCACCGCCGCCGCCAAAGCTACCACCTCCGCTTGCACTCGGTGAACCCTGCCGTGAAAAAGTGAACTGCCCGTTTTGAGTATCATGCCAAGGATTGAATTTAAGCTCTAATATACCTGTTTTGTTCTTTACAGTATTGGCCGCGACCGCTGAGATTTCCGGCACAGCGGCTAACCCAACCGCTACCCTCTTCTCCTCCATCGTCAGGAAATCCGCTGCGCTCACCTGCGCCCATAGCCGCTCGCGATCCTCGCTGAGCGCCGTCACCTGATCGGCATCAACCTTCAGCGTCAAATCCGCAAACCAGGGCCGAAGCCCTTCGGACAGCGCGTCCAAAATCTTGCCCGCCAGCGGTAAGATCGCCTGCCGCCAGAGCGCCTTGTTCGCCTCGCGATAGTTCGCATAGGTCGCATCCCCCGGCAGCCCAAGCAGCATCGGTGGAACGCCGAACGCCAGCGCGATCTCCCGCGCCGCCGCCGCTTTCAACCCGGCAAAATCCATATCGGCGGGCGACAAAGACAGCGCCTGCCATTTCAGGCCACCCTCCAGCAACATCGGCCGCCCGGCATTGGCCTGACCAGAAAATTGCGCGGCCAGCTCTTCCTTCAGCCGATCAAACTGGTCGCCCGACAGCGCCTCCGCCGCCTCATGCACTAACGCTCCGCTGGGCCGCGCGGCATTATCGAGCAAAGCCTTGTTCCATTTCGCCGAGGCATTGTGGATCGCAATCGCGCCCGATGCCGCCCCCAGACAACCCAGCCCATAATGGTCATCCAGCGGGTGGTGCGATCGGATATGGATAAGCTCATGTGCACCCAGCCGCGTCACCGCCTCCCCCGCTTTATAGCGAAACGCCGCTGGCCAGCCGCGCACATCGGCTTCAACCGACACGCGTTCAGGGCGGAGCGCATACAGCTCACACAAAGACCCATCCGGAGCCGTCAGCAACTGCACATAGCCATTGCCATGCAGCAACAATTGCGCCGCCAATGTCTCCAGCAAAGCCTGCCCGCCGCTGGTCGCGTTGACCAAGGCCAACGCCGCATCGTCCGAGGCAGACAGCGGCGCAGACGCCACCCCCTCTGCCACCAACCGCACCGCGCGCTGGGCGATGGCGTTGCTCAAATACCCCTCACGCAACTGCGCCTCATAGGATTGCGGCCACTCACCCAACCCGCCACCGCCAAAGCTGCGCGCCCCAAAAGGACGCGTAAGCGGCACATGCGTTTTCCCCGGACGCGCCAAAGCCCGCCCGGCCGATTTCCAGCCGAAGATTTTCATCAAATACTCCTGTAAATTTTTAGAGTTGCCTCACCCGTGGCTCCACGCCCCGCTTCCCCAGCATCAATTCTGTCATCGCCCACACCAAAGCATCGGCGCGGTCGGGCGACCTGCCCGGGCCTTCATAGCCTCCGCCTGAAATAAGCCCGCAGAGTTCGTCTTCGAGCTCGGGAAATGCGCCTGCGTGGAATGCCTTGCCTGCCTCATACAACGCCGCGACAGGTTCTGCCCGTGCAACTTTGCCGCGTGACGCATGCACCTTTTTCACCGGCATTCCGACGTCGGCTGCGCGCAGTGTGCTTTCGACCATGTCGCCACCTTGGTTGACCTCTGCGACCACGCGGTCCGCGCCCCATGCCTCTGCCGCCGCGGCAACGGCTCGCGCCCATCCCTCGGGCGAGCGCCCTTTGACGCTGTGGTCGCCAAGCACATAAGCTTTGCCGTCCGCGCCTTTGCCGACAACGATGATCCCGCAAGCGTCGCCGGTTTTGCTCGCCGGTGGATCGACGCCGATGACGATCCTTTTGAAAAACCGATCACCCTGAGGCCCTGAGCCTGTCGAAGGGCGAAGGGACGCACGACACCGCTCAATTAGCTCCCTGGTCCACAAAGCGTCCTCGACATCCTCCAAAAACTCGCCAAGCAATTCCTGCCGCCCTAGCCGCTTTGCGCCATAAACTTCGTGCATCGCGGCGCGGTAGCTGCCGGGCAAATGCGCACGGTTGGCATCCATCGCGCCATGCGTGATCGCAATACCGTTTTCTTTCAGCAAGCGCCGCACCAAGGGAACAGCACGCGGTGTCGTGCTGGCAACAATGCGCGGACTATCGCCCAGCCGCATTGTCATCATCAAATTATCCCATATGGGTTCTGCATTGTCCCATTTTGCAACCTCATCTGCCCAGGCGATATGATGCTCTGGCCCGCGCAGGCCTTCTGGCTCCGATGCCGCAAAGACGTTTGCAATTGCCCCTGTCGGCCAGACAAGCCGCTTCAACGAAGGCTCCCAGGTCGGCCGCATTTCATCAGGCGCAATAGCGAGCAAACCGCTTTCACCCTCGATCATCACTGTGCGCGCTTCGTGCAGGGTCGCCGCAACTAAGGCGATCCGCAAAGACCCATCCGCCTCGGCCTGTGCGCGGACCCATTCGGCGGCCATCCGAGTTTTGCCAAAGCCGCGGCCTGCCATCACGAACCAGACGCGCCAATCACTTTCCGGTGGTCTTTGGTCAGTGCGCGCCCAGAAGCTCCAGTCGTATTCGCGCTTCCATAAATCGTCTTGGCATTGCTTGGACAGCCACTTTACACGCTCCGCCTCATCTAACCGCGCAACGCCCTCAGCCTCACTGTTCGCCAGAGATGTCATCGCTTAACCTTTTGCGCATCGCCGAAAAGCGTGCTTCCAGCCGCTGCTTGACCTCTTTTGGATCGCGTGACTTTTGCGGCGTCATTGGGGCTGATCCGCGAACGGACGTCCGGTGCGCTGCAAGCAGACTCGAGCCCAATCGGATTTTCATCTGGCGCAGCTTAAACGTGCTGTCTTTCAAATTGCCCGACGCAGGTGCAAGCGCCTCAGCCAGCAAATTGGCCTCCAGCCGTGTATAGCCCTCGCACAAAGCCGCATGCCATTGTGCGCGGAAGCCGTCTGATTTTCGCCGCAGATCATAGACCGGAGAGGTGGTTACACCTGCTACTTTTGAAGAGGCGGTCACGTTTGCCGTCTGTGCCAAATGCGATAGGAACGCGCGCTGCGCGGCAACGCCGAATACCTTCTTTGGCGGGGCATCAGATTTTCTACCGAATACCATATCCAAAATCCTTTCGCCCAAAAGAAAGGGCCGAAGGATTTCTCCCCGGCCCCGAATCACATTTTCCCGTTATGACAATATTTGCCACATCAGCGTGACGATGTCAATATATTTTTACCTATATGGTTATTTTATCCAGCAACCCGCGCATAGATTTTCTCGAAATGGCCATGTGGTCCGGCGATGCTGGGGCGCGCATAGATGCTGTCCAGATACGCCGCGGTCTTTGGATATGCGGCAACGTCGGGGCCAAAGCCCATGGGCCGCAAATTGCCCAAAGCAGTGGCGACTGAGATATCAGCGATGGTGAACATTCCGGCGACCAGATAGGCTGGTCCGTCCCCATTGCTACCAAGAACGCTCTCCAAATACGCGTAAAGACCGGGCATTTCCGCTTCGCCCAATTTTGCGGCGGCCTCATCGCCTTCGCGACCAATGAATTTTGGCGCGACGACGCGGTTAAAGAAAATCTTGCCGCCCGAAGCGGTCAGCATCGTATCGGCAAATTCATCAAACCAGGCCACGCGCGCTTTATCCTCCGCGCTCTCGGGGGTCAGCGTGGAGCCGGGATATTTTGCCTCCAGATAGGTTAGGATCGCGCTGCTGTCCGACGTGCCGAAATCGCCGTCCTTAATCGCGGGCATTTTGCGGAACGGGCTGACCGCGGCATAATCAGGGTTGGGATCGGCAATGCCCACTGCGACCAGTTCATAATCGAGGCCGCGTTCTATCAAGTACGACAGGACTTTGCGAACAAAGGGAGAGACGGGGGTGCCATAGACGATCATGCGGTGAGTTCCTTGTTAGTACGTTGCGTCCCTGACTGACAGATAAGTAGCATAATGCAACGGTTATTTGGGGGCGTGCAGGCTGGCGCATAAATCCAGTTGCATATCGAAACGGGATTGACATTATTGTCAGCAATGGCAGTCTGCCAAAAAGTTTGAGAGGACTCCCGAAATGGCCACAGCCCCCGATTTTAGCGCGACCCAGAATGCCGACAGCTTGCCGTGGGAGGTGAATGCCGCCCCGCATGATTTTGACGTTACGCAATCCGATATCTATGTCGAGGATCGTTGGCATCCGGTGTTTAAGGCGATGCGCGAAAAGGCGCCGATCAACAAGATCGAGAACAGCTCGTTCGGGACCTATTGGAATGTCTCCACGCTGAAAGCCATTCAACATGTCGAGGCGCTGCCCGATATTTATTCGTCGTCCTACGAACATGGCGGGATTACTTTGGTCGATGACGACGCGCTGGCCGAGCCGGTTCCCGAGGATGAGCGCGTCGTGATGCCGATGTTTATCGCGATGGACAGGCCCAAACATACCGAAGAGCGCCGCGTGATCGCGCCTGCCTTTACGCCCGGTGAAATGGTGCGGATGACAGAGGATATCCGGCTGCGCACCGGCGACTTGCTCGACAGCCTGCCTGTGGGGGAGACGTTCGACTGGGTGGACAAGGTGTCGATCGAGCTGACCACGCAGATGCTGGCGCTGATTTTCGACTTCCCGTGGGAGGACCGCCGGTTGTTGACCGAATGGTCCGATTGGGCGGGGGATGTCGAGCTGTTCCGCACCTCGGAAAACCGCAAGCTGCGGCTCGCCAAAATGTACGAAATGGGGGCGTATTTTCAGCGCCTTTGGGAAGAACGCAAAAACAAGGGCGAAGCGCCCGATCTTATCAGCCGCATGATTCATTCGCCAATGACCAATATGACGCCATTCGAGTATATGGGTAATCTGATTCTGTTGATCGTCGGCGGTAACGACACCACGCGCAATTCGATGTCGGGCTATGCGTACGGACTGCACCAGTTTCAGGATGAGCGCGAGAAGCTTGAAAAGAATCCGGAGTTCATCGCC
>JANOTI010000207.1:0-8197 GCA_031416255.1 Sphingomonadales bacterium
ATATCAACAATGCGCATCATCAATTCATCCGTGCGCCCGCCAACCCAGCCTGCAATCGCTCCCCACGCCACCCCGATGACCAGAGCCACCATTGCCGCCGCAAGAGCGACCGATAATGTCACCCGTGTGCCAACCAACAACCGCGCAAACCGATCCCGCCCCAGATCGTCCGTCCCCAGCACATGGCCATCGGTGAACAGCCCTGCGCGCACGCTGTTCCAGTCGATCGAGATAGGATCATAGGGCAGCAGCAAAGGCCCCAGCACAGCGGCGAGGGCAATCAGCGCAACGATGATAAGAGCGGTCTTCACTTCAGCGCAGCCCTTGTTAGCGCCGTTCTGCCATCTTTTGCGTAAAGAGGCACAGAGGAAAAAGAGGTGAAGAGGTTAGCGTGCATGGCGTTCATCACGCGGTAAAGACCATCTTTAAAGGTTTCGCAGCCGAAATTGAAAATCAGCCCAAATGGCTGATTGATTAGGCGAATATAAGTCAATGTCTGACGGATGTAGAGTGGGGAATTTTGGGCCGATGACTTCAATTCGATGAGAAGTACGCCATCCAGGAACAAATCCGCGCGAAAAGCATCGGGGAGGGTCAGGCCGTCCACAAAAATAGCAATCGGCTTTTGCCGTTCAACCGCGATGCCGGTTCGCAATAAGCGATGCTCCAGAACACTTTCATAAACGGACTCATACAGACCTGGCCCGATTTCTTTTTGTAAAGCCATACCAATATCGACTGCGATACCGGCTAACCTTTCCAAATCGTTCGTGTCAAACACCCTCTTCACCTCTTTTTCCTCTGCGCCTCATATCTAAAAAAACTGGCACTGCCCTCACGCTCACTAGAACGCTTCATCCTTCGCGCATCCTAGGGTCGAGCCAGCCGTAAATCAGGTCGGCGAACAGGTTGAACAGGATAATCAGCGCGGCATAAAGCGTCACTACACCCAGCACGAGCGGATAGTCGCGGTTGAGCGCACCTTGAACAAAATAGCGGCCCAGCCCCGGCAGACCAAAGACCGTTTCGATCACCACTGCGCCTGTTAGCAACGCTGCCGCTGCTGGCCCCAGATAGCTAGCAACCGGCACCAAGGCAGGCCGCAGCGCGTGGCGACGCAGGATCGTCAGCGGCGCGATCCCGCGTGCTCTGGCGGCGCGGATATGGTCAGCGCCCAGTTCCCCTGCGAGCCCCGCACGCGCCAGTTTCGCCACAGCGCCGGTCACCGGCAACGCCAGCGCAATCACCGGCAAGACCAGCCAGCTGATCCCGTCATTCTGCCCTGACACCGGTAGCCATCCGAGCCACAGACCAAATATCAGCGCCAGCAAAGGCCCGGTGACAAAGGTCGGCAACGCGGTCAGCAGTGTCGCGCCGAGCATCAGCACCTCGTCTTGCCATTTGCCCGCGCGCAGCGCTGCCCAAAGCCCCGCCGAAATGCCCAGCAGCGCCGCCAGCAAAAGCGCACAGCCTCCAATCAGCAGAGATACCGGCAGCGCCTCGGCAATCAGCCCGCTGACGGTGAAATCGCGGTACACCATGCTCGGCCCAAAATCGCCCTGCGACAGGCGGCTGAGATACATCCACACCTGTTCGGGCAGACTTTTATCAATGCCGTATGCGGCATCCAATGCGGCGCGCACTTCGGGAGCGAGCGGTCGTTCCCCGTCAAATGGTCCACCAGGGGCGATCCGCATCAGAACGAACGACAATATGATGATCGCTAGCAACGTAGGAATTGCCGTCAGCAGCCTTTGTGCAATCATTCGGAACATCGCCGTTGATTGGCGCAAAAGCCAATAAGCGTCCAGTACGCAATTCTGCGCCGCGCGCTAAAGCGACATCCCCGCAAAACAGCGTCTGATTTCTTGAGTAAACAGTAAAGGCTGCTCCATCGCGGCGAAATGTCCGCCTTTGTCGAGTTCGTTCCAATAGGTGATGTTCTTAAACCGCGCCTCGGCCCAACGGCGCGAAGGGCGGAACAGTTCTTTTGGAAACAGGCTGCAGCCCGCAGGGATAGTGATCGCGTCCAGATTCTGGTGCAGAAAGCTGTGCCAATACAGCCGCGCCGATGATGCCGCAGACGCTGTCATCCAATACAGCATGACCGTGTCGAGCAGTTGGTCTTTGCTAAAGATGTTTTCGGGATGGCCATCGCAATCGCTCCACCCCTGAAACTTCTCAACGATCCATGCCATTTGACCGACGGGAGAATCGGTCAGGCCGTACCCCAATGTTTGCGGACGTGTGGACTGGATAATCGCATAGCCATTGTCCTTGGCGCGGTACCACGCCAGCCGGGCAAGCGATTCCGCTTCGTAAGGCGTAGGGTTGGCGAGCACTTCTTTCGACGGCGCAGTAAGCGGCATGTTAACGTGAATCGCCGCGCACGCACCTTTGTTTTGCGCGCCGATGGCCATCGTCACCACCGCACCCCAATCGCCGCCCTGCGCAAAATAGCGGGCATAGCCGAGCGCTCGCATAAGCTGATCCCACGCATCGGCGGTTTTATCGGTCGACCAGCCAGCCTGCGTCGGCTTGCCCGAAAAGGCGTAGCCCGGAAGCGATGGAATCACGAGATGGAACGCCGGTTGCGCCGGATCGCCCGGGTTGGTCAGCGGTGCAATGACATCGGCAAATTCGAGCACCGATCCCGGCCAGCCATGCGTCATAATTATCGGCCTTGCATCGGCACGCGGGCTTTTCACATGCAAGAAATGTATCGGAATGCCGTCGATATTGCCAAGAAATTGCGGATATTGGTTCAGGATATTGGTGCAACGGCTCCAATCATAATCCGTCTGCCAGTAAGCCAGCAACGCGCGGACATAGTTAAGTGGAATGCCTTGGTCCCAATCATCCACCGTCTCAGCCTCTGGCAAGCGGGTTAGCTTTAGCCGGGTTTTAAGGTCGTCGATTTGGGCATGATCGAATTGCGGAAAAAACGGAACGATCGAAACGGGCACACAGCATCCTTCTGCTAATTGAATAGCGTAAATAGCGGCAGCCGCATCGTTATGATGTATGACTACCCAAGGACCCTTGCAGGGCGACTGGCATGGAGTGGCGGGAATGGCAAGAGTAGGCCCCGTTGCATTCCGTAAAATCCGCTTATTTTACAATATCCGCCAAGCGCGAAGGGCTTGATACAAGCCCCAAAGCAGAAACAGGATGCCGCCTGTTTTGCGAATAGTCGGTAAAGGCAGCAACTGTGCGAGCTTTTCTTTGAGGACAATCGCGGGAACGACCGCTGCCATAATGCCCAGCCAGCCGCCAAGCGCGGTGAACCCCCATTGCGGCGTCATGGCGGTGTTGGCTGCAATGATAAACTGCGCTTTATCGCCGAATTGCAGAATGAACAGCCCCAGAAACGCGGTCAAAAACGGTGTGATTTCCCAGCCGCTCAGCAAATCGACCGGACGCCGCCACCACAGCATCGCAACCCCTGCGGAGACATAAGCAAGCCCGTTGAACAGCCGCAGCGGATCTTCGCTGATCCATTCGTCGATCACTGAACCCGCAACCGCCGAAATCGCGCAGTTAAGCGCAGCCGCCAAAGCGAGAGCCCAAATGACCATACGATCGTTGCCAAAGCGCAGTGCAAGCGCCGCCGCCAGTATCTGCGGCCGGTCGCCCATTTCGGCGAGAAGCACCGAAAAGAATGTGGCAAGCAAACTGTCCATTGACCAGACTATAGCGCCGAAATGTTAAAAGGGTGGAAGCGTGTTTATCCTAAACGGATGGCGACGGATGCGAGCAAGGCTTCGGACGCCTCAGGGTGAACATGCGCCACGCCGATGGCATCGCGCAGTATTTCACCAAATCCATCGGTCACTGCCTGCCCGCGGCTATGGGCCTGCACGCGTTGCATAGCCGCTTCATAAGTAGAGGCGATCTCAGCAATGGCGGTCAAACCATGGTGCGAGGCTGTTGCGCGGATTTGTTCCAGCCGCAGCAGAAACTGCATCGGGCTGGCATCAAAATCGGTTATACGCAGCGCGTCACACAGATCGTAAAGCTCTGCGCGCACCATCAAAAATCGGTCATGGTTGATTTGCATGTTCGAATACTCCCCCATACGCGCGCCCAAGCGTGTATGACAACTATGCGCCAAGATGGTTAACAGGCCGTAAACCATCTTTGTAGGAAACCGCTTTGTGACCAAATTGACATAAAAGTGAAATATTCTGCTGCCATCCGCGAGCCACAGGCAATTACGGGGTTTTCCTTGCGACAGTTACAAAAGCATTTGGGGGCAAGTGAGACTGAGGGTTCGCGCTATTTCAACCGTGAGCTGTCGTGGTTGAAATTCAACCAGCGCGTGTTGGAGGAAGCCGCCAATGGCAACCATCCGATCCTAGAACGCCTACGTTTTCTATCGATTTCCGGTACCAACCTCGACGAGTTTTTCATGGTCCGCGTTGCTGGTTTATATGGCCAGATTGTCCGCAAGATCGAGGAGCTATCGATCGACGGCCGCACCCCGTCTGAACAACTGGCCGCCACAGTAAAAGCCGCCGATGCCCTGATGGCGCAACAGCAACGCCTTTGGAAACATTTGAAACGGCAGCTGGCGAAAGAGAATATCAAAGTTCTGGCCCCGTCCGCGATTGGCAAGATTGCGCTGAAATCGGTTGAACAGCATTTTCGCGAACAGGTTTTGCCCGTCCTAACGCCGCAAGCGCTGGACCCCGCCCACCCATTCCCGTTCATCCCCAACCAGTGCATCAGCCTGATTTTCGAAATGCGGCGAAAAGACAACGACGAAATTGTCCGGCAGCTGGTGATGATCCCGCCGTCGCTGCCGCGTTTCGTAAGGGTTTCTGGCGCCGGTGAACGCTTTGTCACCATCGAGGCGCTTATCACCCGCTTTATTGGGCAGATGTTTCCCGACCATGTCCTGACCGCAGCAGGCGCGTTCCGCGTGATCCGTGACAGCGACATAGAGGTTGAGGAAGAGGCCGAAGATCTGGTCCGCTATTTCCGCAGTGCCGTCAAACGGCGGCGGCGCGGGCGAGTGATCCGGCTGAAACTGGAATCGGGCCTACCGCCCGAAATTGCTAGGCTTATCCGGCGCGAGATGGGCGCAGGCGGCGACATTGTGGCTGAAACTGTGGGCTTTTTAGGAATTGGCGATCTTGCCCAGCTGGTCGAACTCAACCGTCCCGACCTGAAATTTCCGCCTTACTCGCCGCGCTTTCCCGAACGCATATTAGAGCATGACGGCGATTGTTTCGCTGCGATCCGGCAAAAAGACCTTGTCGTCCATCATCCCTATGAAAGTTTCGAGGTAGTCCTGGCTTTCCTCGAACAGGCTGCCGCTGACCCCGATGTGGTCGCGATCAAGCAGATGCTGTACCGTGCCGGAAAGCAATCCGCTGTCATCCGCGCTTTGTGCGATGCCGCCGAGGCGGGCAAGTCGGTGACCGCAGTCGTTGAATTAAAAGCGCGCTTTGATGAAGAGCAAAACCTGCATTGGGCATCGCAGCTCGAACGATCCGGCGTGCAAGTGGTGTACGGTTTTGTCGATATGAAAACGCACGCCAAAATTTCTTTGGTGGTCCGACGCGAAAAGGATGGCTTCAAAACCTATTGCCACCTTGGCACCGGCAATTACCATCCGGTAACCGCGCGGATCTACACCGATCTTAGCTTCTTCACCGCTGATCCGCGTATTGGCCATGATGCCGGGCAAATCTTTAATTACGTCACCGGCTATATCGAGCCGACCAATATGAAGATGCTGACGATGAGCCCACTTTCGCTACGCGGCGAAGTCATTCGGTTAATCGATACAGAGATTGCCAATGTCGCAGCAGGCAAACCCGGCGCCATCTGGGTTAAAGTAAACTCGTTGGTCGATAAGGCCGTGATCGACAAATTGTACGAAGCGAGCGAAGCTGGCGTTGAAATCGATCTGATCGTCCGCGGGATTTGCTGTCTGCGCCCGGGTGTCAAAGGCATGTCGTCGCGGATCCGGGTCAAATCCGTCGTCGGGCGTTTTCTGGAGCACAGCCGGATCTGGGCCTTTGGCAATGGGGCCGACTTGCCCAATCCCACCGCCCGGCTGTTCATTTCATCGGCAGACTGGATGTCGCGCAATTTTGATCGCCGCGTCGAATACATGCTGCCGGTGGAAAATCCGACAGTGCACGACCAAATTCTCGATCAGGTTATGGTTGCAAACCTGTTGGACAATCAGCAAAGCTGGATGCTGCGGTCCGATGGTCGCTATGAACGCGTGAAAGCAAGCGATGTGCCTTTTAATCTGCACCAATATCTGATGACCAATGCGTCTTTATCCGGGCGCGGCGGGGCATTGACCGAGGCGAATGATGTGCCGACGTTAAGCCTGATCCGAAAGCGATGACCAGCGTTCGGCAAGCGGTCATCGACATAGGTTCCAATGCAATCCGGCTGGTGGTGTACGCAGGCGCAAAGCGCGCGCCAATGCCGATCTATAATGAAAAGAGCAAAGCGGGTTTAGGCGTCTGCCTTTCCAATGGCGGTGTCATTGATGCGGCCACGATGGATCAAGCTGTCACCGCAATTGTCCGCTTTCATACTTTGGCACGCGCGATGGATGTCGAAACGCTGCGTGTTGTTGCAACCGCCGCTGTACGCGAAGCCACTAACGGACAAGAGCTTGTAACGCGCGCCGGCAAAATGGGAATTCGCGTAGAAATTCTGGACGGTGCAAGCGAAGCCTATATCGCTGGTCTCGGCATATTAAGCGAACATTCCGACGGCGACGGCTATGTCGGTGATTTCGGTGGTGGCAGTCTTGAACTGGCGCGAATCGCAAACGGCAAAATTGGGGCGCGCCTCTCTTTGCCCTTTGGTTCGCTGCGCATCGCAGAAATGGTGGCGCAAAGCCCGAAAGACATTTCGCTGACGCTAAAAAAGGCAATTGATGCAGCCGCCGGAAGTGGCCATTTTCCGATCGAGAAAGACCTGCCGTTTTTTCTAATTGGCGGATCCTGGCGTGCGCTGGCACGGCTTCATATCCATGCCAACCAGTTTCCGCTCGCAATCCTTTCAAACTATGTGATGCCAACGACAGCGCCAACCGAACTTATGGCGATGACACAGGATGCACGGTATCTCGCCGAAAATAAGCTGGTTCCCACAGCGCGGATTGAGACTTTACCGCGTGCAGCAGCGCTGCTGAGCGGGATCGTAAGACTATTGAAACCCTCGACATTGATTACCAGCACATCGGGCCTGCGCGAAGGCTTGCTGTTCGAAACGCTAAGCGCATCGGATCGTAAACTTGATCCCTTTGTCGAGGCGGCGCGGTTCGAAGGGGCACGATTGGCGCGATTCCGTTTCCATGGCGCTGCTTTGGCCGAATGGACAGCACCCCTTTTTGAGGCGCAAGGGCCTGCAATGGCGCGGCTGCGGTTGATCGCGTGTCTATTGGCGGACACGGCCTGGAATATGACACCGGAGTATCGCGGCGATGTCGCGCTGACGCTCGCGCTCGACGGCAGTTGGCCGGGCGCTACGACCGAAGATAGAGCGATCCTCGCAGCCGCGCTTGTCGCGGTCTATGATAGCAAGCGTACGCCTTTGGAACTGCTGCACCAATTAGCGTCTCCCGAAAAAATTAGGCACGCAATGTGCTGGGGCCTTGCCATCCGCCTAGCCCAGCGACTTGACGGCGGCACAGGCGCAGCATTGGCTGATTCGCAACTGACGGCAAAAAATGGGCAATTGCAGCTTCGGTTGTCGCGCACTGCCGAGCGGTTGCAGTCGGAATCGGTTGCACGTCGCCTTCAACGTTTGGGCGACGCATTGGGATTTGATAAAACGCAGATCGTTGCTGGTAAAGTATTGCAGTAAGACGGGGCACCCCTCTTGACTTTTATCCGCCAAACTTGCAGAGGCGCGCGGTGTTTGGGGCGGCAATGCGCTGCCCCCTTTTATTTTACCCGATTGCTTGAAGGAACAGGTCATGGCGAAGCCAGCCACTGTAAAAATCAAATTGCTCAGCACCGCTGACACCGGCTTTTTCTATGTCACCAAGAAAAATCCGCGCAATCAGACGGAAAAGCTGACTTTCCGCAAATATGACCCCGTCGTTCGCAAGCACGTCGAGTTCAAAGAAGCCAAGATCAAGTAAGCTGTAGCGCGGCCAAAAGGTCGCGTTTTGCCGAACCGGGGAGGGACGCATTTCGCGTCCCTTTTTTCGTGC
>JANOTI010000208.1:0-5045 GCA_031416255.1 Sphingomonadales bacterium
TCAGGATGAGCGCGAGAAGCTTGAAAAGAATCCGGAGTTCATCGCCAACGCCGTCAGCGAAGTGATCCGTTGGCAGACACCGCTTGCGCATATGCGCCGCACCGCGTTGCACGATCATGACCTGTTCGGTGCGCCAATCAAAGCCGGCGATAAACTGGGCCTCTGGTATATTTCGGCCAACCGCGACGAAACCGTGTTTGAAAATCCCGACAAGCTGATTGTTGATCGTGAAAATGCGCGGCGGCATCTTTCCTTTGGCTATGGCATCCACCGCTGCGTCGGTGCGCGATTGGCCGAGTTGCAGATCCGCATCCTCCTTGAAGAAATGGCAAAACGGCGGCTCCGCCCTAATGTTGTCGCTGAACCCGTCCGCGTTGCTGGATGTTTCGTCCATGGCTATCGCTCAATGGATGTGGAACTTTCCAAATATTGAGCTGAAACTTTCTGCCCGTTTCGAACGTATCTACTGGTGTGAATGCACAAAATAAGGTGACGGCAATGGAGTATTCGAAACGAGGCTTTCTGCATGCGGCAGGATTGGCCGGGATCGCGCTGACCTTTGGTTGCGGTGGGCCTGCCGATGCGCGCAAAGGCACGTTTGCGGTGACCAAGACCGATGCGGAATGGCGCAAGGCGCTGTCCCCCGCCGCTTACCGGGTGTTGCGCCACGAAGACACCGAACGTCCCTATTCTAGCCCGCTGGACAAGGAAAAGCGCAAAGGCATTTTCAGCTGCGCCGGATGCGCGCAACAACTGTTCTCATCCGCCACAAAATTTGACAGCGGCACCGGCTGGCCTAGCTTCTGGAAACCGCTAGCAGGTGGCATTGGTACCGCGACCGATTACAAAATCGGCACGGCCCGAACCGAAGTGTACTGTGCGCGATGCGGTGGACATTTGGGTCATGTGTTTGACGATGGGCCAAAGCCGACAGGCAAACGGTATTGCATGAACGGTGTCGCGATGAAATTTACCGCAGCTTAGGCGTTTCGGACATTGGCGGTTTATCTTCGATACCCGAAAAATTGAGATCGACTGCTTTTGACTCCTCCTTTTTGGGTTCGTCCGTTTTTCCGCCGTCTTCGATGATTGCCAAAATGGCGTTACCGCGGCCGTCTTGCGCGGCATAATCACGTGCGGAATAGCCAGCGACGGTATCTTGCTTGTCCGCGTTCGCACCGGCTTTCATGAGCAGCCGCACCATTTCCGAATTGCGCAATTGCACTGCACGGATCAGCGCGGTTTCGCCGCTGCGGTTGGTTGCATCGACATTGGCCTTTAGCGTAATCAGCAATTGCGCGCCATCGGCCCAGCTTAGTTGCGTGGCCAGCATCAGCGGTGTCACACCTTTTTTGTCAGCAACGTCAGGCTTTGCACCTTTGCCAAGGAGAAAACCAAGCCAGTCATAATCGCGGCGGGCTGTAACAATGTGAAGCGCAGTTTCGCCGGTGTCATCGGAACGGGTGTTGATAATGACCAAGCCAGAGCCAGGCACATTGATAAACTTTTCCGCTTCCTCGCCTTTGCGGTCTTTTACCGCTTTCAGGAAATTATAACTGTCGGAAAATTGCGCAGATACCGGCAGCGCAATCAACCCGAGCGCCGCAACACTGAGCAGCGTTTTACCCATGAGAGTGATTTTTCGTTGTACAGCCATAATCCCTGTCCTGTTTCGTCTATCCAGTGCTTGAATTTCAGCCTTTACCAGACCAATGCTAGCTACGTCATGAACAAATTTGTCATAATGTTTATCATTGCCGCAGTTCTTGCCGCGTGCAGTCCTTCGCCAACCCAACCGCCGTTGTCGCAAGCACCGCTTGTGGGGGCGAAAATTGGCGGGCCGTTTACGTTGATCGATCAAGACGGCAAAGCGTACAGCTATGAACAGGATGACGGAAAATTCAGAATTGTCTATTTTGGCTACACCAGCTGCCCCGATATTTGCACGCCTGATATGCAGCAATTGATGGCCGGGCTGACGCAGTATGAAAACACGCACCCCGAATTGGGCAAAACGGTCCAGCCGCTGTTCATCACCGTCGATCCAAAGCGCGACACGCCAGCAATTTTGAAGCAATTTGTCTCTGCATTCCACCCGCGATTGGTCGGGCTGAGCGGTACCGAGGCACAAGTTGCGGCCGCGGCTAAAGCCTTCGCGGTTTATTTTCAGAAGGTCGAAGGTAGTGCACCGGATGCCTATCTTATGAGCCATAGCCAGACACCCTATCTGATGGGACCCGATGGCAAGCCGCTTGCGTTAATGCCTGTCGATACGCCGAACACAGATGCCAATGAAGGTGCGCCGAAGCTGGTCGCAGATGAGCTGGCCAAATGGGTCAGATAGGACTGAAATGAGCAAGCCGTTCTGGGAGCGTCCGCTTAACACGCTGAACCGCGAGGAGTGGGAGGCGTTGTGCGATGGTTGCGGCAAATGCTGCCTGCATAAGGTTGAGGACGAGGACACGGGCCGTATCTATCCCACGAACGTTGCGTGCAAATTGCTCGACCTAAAAAGCTGCCAATGTTCGGATTACAAAGCGCGCCGGATGTATGTGCCCGATTGCATCCGGCTGGCGCGCGGCAAAATCAGCGACTATTTTTGGCTGCCATCAACCTGCGCCTATGTTTTGCGCGACGCGGACGAGGCGCTGCCGGAATGGCATCACCTCATCAGCGGCAGCCGCGATACCATCCACCAGACCGGCAATTCGATCACCGGCAAAGCACTATCGGAACTCCATGCTGGACCTCTTGAGCAGCATATTCTCGAACAGCCACTCTGATCCCAAAGCCGGGGACCCGGTGGTGGATATCGAAGGCGAGGCGGTGCCAGTGCGCATCCGCCGCAATCCGCGTGCGAAACGGATCTCTATGCGCGCCGATGCGATCAAGCGCGAAATCCGGATTACCATGCCGACCTATGCGCCGACCAAAGCAGCGATGGATTTTGTCGCGCAAAAACGCAACTGGATTGCGCTGCGGCTGCACAGCGCGCCAGCAATTGCGCCACTGCATGCGGGAGAGACCGTCGCGTTTGAAGGTGAACCGCACCGGATCATCTGGAACGAAACCGCTACCCGTAGTGTGAAGTTGGTCGAAGGCACCGAAGGCCGCGAATTGCATCTGGGCGGCCCCAAAGACATGGTCGAAGCCCGCATCATCCGCTGGCTAAAAGTACAAGCGCGCAGCATCTTTGCCGAAGAAATTGCGCATTACTGCAGAAAAGCAGGCGAACCTATCCCTGCGCTCTCACTCGGCGACCCGCGCAGCCGCTGGGGCAGCTGCTCGTCGCGCGGCACTATCTCGCTTAGCTGGCGTCTGGTCATGGCCCCCACGCATGTCCGCCGTTCCGTCATTGCGCATGAAGTCGCGCATATGCGGCACATGGACCACAGCCCAGCCTTTTACAGATGGCTGGACGAGTTGTTCGAGGGCGACCGCAAGATGGCCGACCGCTGGCTAAAAATGCACGGCACAGGTTTGCAGCGGGTTGGACGATAGCCCAACCTAATCCATCAACCCATGATGAAAGCATTGAGTTTGTTGCCATCCAGATCGCGGAAATACCCAGCATAGAAAGTGTCACCGCGTGGTCCCGGAGGGCCTTCGCATGTTCCGCCGTGTTCCAAAGCAATCGCGTGCAACCGGTCAACCTGCGCCTGATCCTTCGCCTCAAGCGCAACCATCACGCCGTTGCCAACTGTCGCCTCATTACCATCCGCAGGTTTGGTCAGACCAATACCCGCTGATCCGCCGGGCGTTCCCCAAGCGATGAACGTATCAAACTCCATCATCCGGCCCGTGCCCATTTCCGCAGCAATCGCATCGTAAAACACCGCTGCAGCGGCAAGGTCGTTGGTTCCCAGTGTTACATAGCCAATCATCGAATCACTCCCTCTAGATACAAGAACATATTAGGAACTAATTGGGCCGTGTCAAACCCGCTATGCCAAACGCGCTTCGCCCCATTCGATCCAGCTGAACGGGCGCGGCGATTTTGGCATATAGCCTTGATCGCCTTGCGTGATTTTGAAACCAGCCGTTTCATATGCTCGGGTAATGTCACGGGTCAGATGGCAATTGCCACCAATGCGTTTCCAGATCGGCTCAATCCGCCGCTGCCATTTTCGCACCGATGCGTCGGGTGCAGAGCCGTGTTCGAGGAACAGGGCTTTGCCACCCGGACGGAGGACGCGGCGCATTTCGGATAGCACTTTGGCTTGGTCATCCACCGAGCACAGGGTGAAGGTAATCAGCACTGTGTCGAAACTGGCATCGTCAAAAGGCAGCGCTTCGCCAATCCCGCCGCGAATATCCGCGTTCAAACCGATGGCCTGCGCCGCCTCCCGGCTACGTTCCAGCAAGGCCGGGGACGGATCAACACCGGAAAAGCGGTTGATCTTGGCGGGATCATAGAACGCCATGTTGATCCCACCGCCGCAACCCAGTTCCAGCACATCGCCCGACGCTTGCGGTACAATTCGGCTGCGTGCCTTCATGATTTGCGGCTGCGCGCAGGCACAGCCGATTAAGCGCGGGACCATGTGCCGTTCCCACCAGCTGGCGGGGCGCGGGTGCCATTCTGTTGTCGCCACTGACGTTTCTCCTCAACGGAGAGCTTGTGCCATGGATTCGCTCAGAAGGAAGAAGAAAATAAGAAATAAGGGGTTCTGTATGAACTCGACCCGAACTCGCCAAAAGGCATTCTTCTTCCTTATTTCCTTATTCCTTCTGAGGAAAAATGGGCCGGCGCTTGGTTCGACAATCAACAATTACTGAGCCGGAAACTCCATCCCCGTCCACTTCGCCAGAAACGCGTAGATTTCGGAATACTCCTCGATCAGCTTATCGGTTGGCTTGCCAGACCCATGCCCTGCCCGTGTTTCGATGCGGATGATCTTGGGCTTGTCGCCGGTGTCGGCGGCCTGCAACGCAGCGGTGTATTTGAAGCTGTGCCCGGGAACCACGCGGTCATCGGTGTCGGCGGTCGAGACTATCACCGCTGGATAAGCCACACCGGTTTTGATGTTGTGGTACGGCGAATA
>JANOTI010000209.1:0-17806 GCA_031416255.1 Sphingomonadales bacterium
GATCACCAACGCGCCTTATGCCGATACTCTGGTGGTCTATGCCAAGTCTGCGCCCGACGAAGGTTCACGCGGCATCACCGCGTTCCTCATCGAAAAGGAAATGGAAGGTTTTTCCATCGGCCAGAAAATCGACAAAATGGGGATGCGCGGGTCGCCCACGGCAGAGCTGGTGTTCAACGACTGTTTCGTCAGCGAAGAACAGATTATCGGCCCGCTGCACGGCGGCGTTGGCGTGTTGATGAGCGGTCTTGATTATGAGCGCGTCGTGCTTGCGGGCTTGCAGCTGGGCATCATGCAGGCATGCCTCGACGTCGTTCTGCCCTTTGTCCGCGAGCGCAAACAGTTCGGCAAAGCCATAGGCTCGTTCCAGCTGATGCAGGGCAAAATCGCCGACATGTATGTCGCGCTGAATTCGGCGCGCGCCTATACTTATGCCGTCGCCCGGGCGTGTGACGCGGGGCAGACGACGCGGTTTGATGCGGCGGGCGTGATCCTGCTGGCGTCGGAAAACGCCGTCAAAGTCGCGGGCGAAGCCATTCAGGCGCTGGGCGGCGCTGGTTACACCAAGGATTGGCCCGTCGAACGCCTGTTCCGCGATGCCAAGCTGCTCGATATTGGCGCTGGCACCAACGAAATCCGCCGGATGCTGATCGGGCGCGAATTGATCGGGGCGGCATGACCGCACGCCCCGTCCTTGGCATCATCGCATGTAACCGCATTGTTGGCACCGAAGCTGCGCAGGCGGTGATGGAGCGGTATATCCGCGCTGCCATGACCTATGCTGATGTCGCGGCGTTGATTGTGCCCTCGCTGCCAGACCTGATGACCGCCACCGAGGTTGCGCCGCGACTGGATGGCGTATTGCTGACCGGCAGCCCTTCTAACGTAGCGACATCGCGCTACGGGGAGACGCAAGGCGACGGACCCTTTGACGAGGCCCGTGACGAAATTGCTTTGTCGATGGTGGACCGGATGATTGAAGCGCAAAAACCAGTGTTCGGTATCTGCCGGGGCTTTCAGGAAATCAACGTGGCGTTGGGCGGAACGCTGCGCCGCGATACCAGCGACAGTGACGACCTGATCCGCCACCATGCGCCCGATGGTGTGGCCTTCGATGCCATGTTTGACCATCGCCATCCCGTTGAGTTGGTCGAGGGCGGCTTGTTGGCAAACGCCTATGTAAAGCCTGCGCTTTCGGTAAACTCGGTGCATTATCAAGGCATCGGCAAACTCGCCGACGGCCTCTCGGTTGAGGCCCGCGCTCCCGATGGCCTGATCGAGGCGTATAGCGCGCATCCCAATGGCGCGCCGTTGCTTGCGGTACAATGGCACCCAGAATGGAACACCGAAAACGACCCCGATGCGCAAACCTATTTCCGTCTGCTGGGAAAAGCGCTAAGGAGCGAGTTATGAACCGGTGCATCACCCGTTATGACCGCTACCAAGCGCGCATAGGCTTTTCGCCCTGAAGGGCAGTAAGCCCCTCCCGTTCAGGGGAGGGGTTGGGGTGGGGCTTGTCAGTTTTGCGCTGCGCCCAATCCCCACCCCGCTGCGACTAAGCACCTACGCCAAGGCTACGGCGCTAAGTCTCGCCGCCCCTCCCCTGAAGAGGAGGGGCTTAGGTCTCAGATATCAGGAAACCATATTATGCCCCGCAATTACGACATCGCCGAACTCCGCCGCCTCGACATCGCCCACCACCTTCCAGCCCAGGCCGACTGGCAAGAAATTGAAGATTTGGGTGGCAGCCGCATCATCACCCATGCCGATGGCTGCTACATCCATGATGGCGACGGCAACCGCATCCTTGACGGCATGGCGGGGCTTTGGTGCGTCAATGTTGGCTATGGCCGCGACGAACTGGCCGAGGTGGCCAAGGAGCAAATGCTCGAACTGCCCTATTACAACAGCTTCTTCAAAACCGCGAACCCGCCTGCTGTAATGCTCGCTGACAAGATCGCTAGCTTGACCCAAGGCCGCCTGCCGCATGTGTTTTTCAACAGCAGCGGTTCCGAGGCAAACGACACAATCCTGCGCCTCGTCCGCCATTATTGGCAGGTAAAGGGCGAACACAGCCGCACGGTCTTTATCAGCCGCCACAACGCCTATCACGGCTCCACAGTCGCCGGCGTTTCGATGGGCGGGATGAAGGGTATGCACGCACAGGGCTTCCCTGCCCCCGGTGTGCTGCCGATGGCCGGGATCGAACATGTCCGCCAGCCTTATCAGTACAACGAAGGCCGCGACATGAGCTCCGACGATTTTGGCACAGCCTGTGCGCAAGCCATCGAAGATAAGATCATTGAAGTTGGCCCCGAAAATGTCGCGGCTTTCATTGGCGAGCCTATCCAAGGCGCAGGCGGCGTTATCATTCCACCCACCAATTACTGGCCGCAGGTCGAGGCGATCTGCCGCAAATATGGCATCTTGCTAGTGTGCGACGAAGTCATCTGCGGTTTTGGTCGCACCGGCAATATGTGGGGCCATGAAACCGTTGGCGTGCAACCAGACATCATCGCGATGGCCAAGGGATTGTCGTCAGGTTACCTCCCAATCTCTGCCGTCGCAGTCAGCGCCGACATCGTTAAAGTCATGAAAACCGGTGGCGATTTTGTCCACGGCTATACGTATTCGGGGCATCCGGTGGCTTCGGCTGTGGCATTGCGCAATATCGAGATCATCGAACGCGAAGGGCTGGTCGAAAAAGTCCGCAGCGAAACCGGCCCTTATCTGGCAAAGGCACTGGCCGCAGTTAGCGAACATCCTTTGGTCGGCGAAGCCCGTTCGGTGGGCCTGATCGGCGCTGTTGAAATCGTCGCTGACAAAGCCACTGGCGCACGTTTTGGCGGCAAAGAAGGCACCGCAGGCCCCATGGTGCGCGATGCCTGCATCCGCAACGGCCTCATGGTGCGCGGCATCCGCGACAGCATCGTCATGTGCCCACCGCTGATTATCACACCCGCACAGATTGACGATTTGGTCGGCATCATCCGCAAATCGCTGGATGAGGTCGAACCGAAACTGCGCGCTTTATAACGCGCAGCGCATGTGCACTTGCTTGGCTTTGGCATCGAATGTCAAAGCCGAGCAGCGCGAAAGAAAATCACGGCCAAGCGTCATCAAATAGCGCGGCTTTTTCTTGGCTGTTGCGGTGACGACAATCTCGTCCTGATCCATATCGGCGCTGTCGGCAATCTGGCTTGCATCGCCGAAATCGGAGACACGCACCAGCATCTGGTCCAAAGGCAGACCGCCAATGTCGATCGCCTGTTTCAGTTTTAACGGGCGTGTAGGACGTTCGATGCCATAGCGGATCATCGTTGCGACACTGTCGCCATCAAACGCGCCCTGATAGGTATCTGCCATCAAAACACCCGTAGATGCTGTGACCAAAGTTTCATTCCGAAACAGGTTAAAGCCAACGGCAACGGAATTTTCCCCGACCATCAACACAGCGTTTTTTCCATCATCGGCGAGCGGCAAAGTATATATCTTTTCGCCTGCGACCGCCTCACTAAGCTGAAACCGCACGACCGAATAGGGAAGTGCCGCAGGCGCAATAGTCCCCTCCGCACGCTCCGTTGCAGCGCCGTCTGCAAGCCAGAATGTCCGCTTTTTGTCTATCACATCGCCAAAATCATAGCTCAAAACATTGGAGTTGGCCGTCAGCTTGACCGGACCGACCATGTGCCGACCGCCAATCATGCTGCCTTTAAGGCCTAGCTTTATCGCGGCATCGGCGTTCAACACGCGGCTGCCGCCAATGTCAGGATCGACAAGAAGTTTGAACGATTGGCCGTTGATAGTTACAGCGATAATGTGGTCATCGGGAAGTACAAGCGCGCGGTCGCTGTCTTTTGCTGTGCTGGCGCTGGATAGAGAAAGGCTTGCAATTACGGCGAAAATAACATGCTTCACAATCGCTATGTCCTTGTTTGCTTTGAAAGTTATCCTTTGGTTACAATCGCGCTAACGTCAACCGCCCATGCACTGGCTTGCCCAAAGATTGCAGTATGGCCGTCGTATAATTGGTGCGTGGGAAAAACAGGCTGGTCATTGCCGTAGTTCCATTATCGGCGAACAGCTCGACTGAACTACGGTCAAAATACAGTTTGATATCGGTTCCGTTGCTAGCACCGATATGTGGAGCAAGTGCCCGGATGGGGAAATCTGTGCTGAATGCGCAATGTCCGGCATCACGGCGATCAATATAATAAAGCCGCTCTGTCGCGTTGAATCCGATGTTAAGTCGATCACCGATTTCGTTACTGAGGGTCAATTCAAACGATGGCTGGTTATCCGCGCAAAGGCTTAGCTCCAACACGCCGTCCGCTTGACACCACACCGCCGATAGGTCCGAAGGCCAATTGCCGTAGAGCGATGTTTGGCCATCAAAAACTATCGGCACTTTTTGCGATAGCATCGTCTTCCCGTCCACCGACACCAAAGACAATTTGCGCGGCAACGTCATCGCGCTGCGCCATGGGGCTGTCGGCACAGCCTGTGCATAAGCCCAGTTGCTCATCCAGCCTATTAACAGCACACGCTCGCCAGTATTGTGAAAAGTGACGCCGGCATAATTATCCGGCCCATAATCAAGCCAGCGGCTATCCTCATGCTCTGGGACGAAGCGAATACCGTCGAAATCCCCGACAATATAGCGCGTTCCAGAACCAGTATTGGGCGCATCTTTTACTAAGCTGACGATCAACACCCACCGTTTACGTCCGTCCACATCCAGCGACACCAAATCGGGGCATTCCAGCACATTGTCCCCGACAAGATCGAAGCCATCCAGCTCGCTTTCCAGCGTCCATGTTTTCAAATCTGGAGATGAATAAAAAAAGATGCGGTCGCCCCCGGCTAGGCTCATCACCCAGCGCAGAGTCTCGGCGTGCCAAAACACTTTTGGATCGCGGAAATTCTTGATTCCTGGATTAGGCAGCACCGGATTGTCGGCATATTTGGTCCAGCTAGTCCCATCATCCAGACTAAAGGCGATGCTTTGATGCTGACAGGCATTGCTGCCAGCCTTTTCCGCCAGCTGATTATGATGCGTAAAGATCGCGACCCACGGCGCTTTGCCATCACGCCCGAGGCCTGATGCGTTGTCCCGGTCGATCACAATGCTACCCGAAAAAATCATCCCCAATGCGTCGGGATAAAGCGCGATGGGCTGTTCCTCCCAATGCGTCAAATCGCGGCTGGTCGCATGCCCCCAATGCATCGGTCCCCAGACGACGCTATCCGGATGATATTGGAAAAACAGATGATAAACACCGTCAGCATAGACCAGCCCGTTGGGATCATTCATCCAGTTCCTCTGCGGACTGAAATGACAAGCAGGGCGGTATTGCGGGGTATCGTCAGGCATAACTTGCCCGACAGTTTGAAGCGACAGCATAAGGAAAACCAACAATATCCATAAGGCAGTGAGTGAACGGCCTCAGCGCAATAGTCAAATTGCAATCGTTTGCAAAGACTGAAATACGCTGAAGTCTAATGCACTCACCCCTTTTTGGAGATCACGGCGTAATTAGATATTTTTCGCCGGTGCGCTTGGCATTATAGGCTTGCAACGTTGCCGGATTGACCGCCTCGGCAAGCGATATGCGGTGGCTGTAATGGCTTTTGAATGTCGTCGTCAGTTCCGCTGCAACCCGCCCGCGCATCTTTCCGACAATCTCTGCTCCCGCTTTTGCCATGAAGGGGGTTAGCAACCAGCCGCCTAGACCCCAGGTCAAGCCAAAGCTGCGGTTCAAAACCGTCGGACCAACATCCAGAGCGCCATAGATATAGACCTGTTTCATCTGGTCCGAACCATAGCGGCTATACGCCGTCATCCGCTTCACAGCCGCTGCCTCCATAGCCGCCAATATCTGACCTGAAATCTTGCCGCCGCCGATCGGATCAAAACCGATAAACGCCTCAGTCTCATATATCGCCTGCACCAGATCTTCGATGAAACTCTCTGCACTCGAATCCAGCACAATTTCTGCGCCAATACTTTTCAGCAAATCGACTTGCGCCGGGCTACGCACAATATTGACCAACGGGATGCCATCGGCTTTGCAGATTTTGACCAGCATCTGCCCCAGATTGGAAGCAGCGGCGGCGTGGACAATACCCTTATAGCCTTCCATCTTCATCGTTTCGGTAAAGCCCAAGGACGTCAGCGGATTGACGAAGCACGACGCGCCATCTTCTGGCTCGGTTCCTTCTGGCAACGGCATGCACGCCATCGCGGCGAGGCAACGGTATTCGGCGTAGATTTCGCCACCAATCAACGCGACTGTTTTACCAAGCAAAGCCTGTGCCGCATCCGATGCTCCGGCTGCGATCACCAAACCGCTGCCTTCGTTGCCAATTGGCATCGCTTGATCCACACGCGACGCCATAAACCGCATCCCTGCGTCCGAAACATTCATCGCAACGCCCGGTTGACCGTCGCGCTCAACAGCCCGCGCACTTGCAACATCAGCAGCACCGACCATCAAGCCAAGATCCGACGGGTTGATTGGAGTAGCCAGCACCTTGACCAGAACTTCATGATCCTTTGGCTGCGGCATTGGCAATGGGGCCAAATACAGCTCCAGCGTGCCATCGGCTTTCACCTTAGTCAGCATGGTCAGGTTGGTTGCGGGTAAATCGGTCATCGTCACTCTCCGGATACGTTCCCAGCAAAGGGAATCGGTTTTCGTTTGCAACGGAGTATCGGCATGCGACCAGAAAGGAAAGCGCTAGCCAGCCTTTATTGCCAGTGCTGTGGACATCAATGTGACCATAACGGCAAAAACACTGATCCCGGTCCAGGGCATAAACCCGACGTGTTCGATCTGTGTCCGCCGATGGCGACGGCGGTCAGCAAAGATACTGACAGCAGACAAGGCCGCAGCGCCAACAGCGATCACGGTCCAGATATGAAATGCCAAAAGCTGTGCCAGATAGTTCTGCATCGGCAGCAAATGGTGCATGAATTCAGCCAGTGCAAGACTTGCGTGCCGCTTTCATGCGCCTATGCAGGCGGCAATGCCCTATCCTGCCGAACAACCCATTGCCGCTGCTGCCATTGCGCCAGAGCCGAGACCGATGCTCGGCATCGTTTTGCGGATCGGCGCTGTGATTGTCATCGGCATCATGTTTTTGCTGGTAAAAGTCGCGCATAGTCGCGGTGTCCATGTCGCCGAAAGCCTGTTCTGGCGGCAACTGGCGGGGCTTCCGGTGGCCATAGCGTGGCTTTGGTGGACCAACGACCTCCGCTCAATCCGGACAAAGCGGCCGGCCGCTCACGCCTTTCGAATGATTCTGGGCCTTGGTGCAATGGGGTTAAACTTCACCGCTATGGTGTTGCTCCCGATGGCAGACGCGACAACTTTTGGATTTGCAGCGCAGATATTTGCGACCGTATTGGCTGCGCTTTTGCTTGCTGAGCCGACCGGAAAATACCGCTGGGCAGCCGTCGGCTTGGGATTCATCGGCATCGTGATTGCAATGCGGCCCGGGCATGATGGCCTAAACGGAACGGGCGCTTTAATCGCGTTATGCGGAGCGTTATTAACGGGCTGCATTTCAATTCAACTGCGGCGTTTGACGCGGACAGAAAAACCGGGCGCGATTGTCTTCTGGTTCAGCCTGACATCGATTGTACCGCTTGGGGTGGCTTTGCTTTTCGTTGCGCGCGCGCATGATGCCGAAACTTGGGCGGTGATTGCGGGCCTGTCGCTTGCAGGGGCTGTGGGGCAAATTCTGCTTACTGCATCGCTGCGTTATGCATCGGTCGCGACGATCATGACGATCGATTATGGATCATTATTATGGACTGCAATATTGGGTTATGTTGTTTTTTCAGACATCCCCAGCACATCTGTGCTGCAGGGAGCCCCGCTGATTATCGGGGCAGGCTTAATCATTGCATGGCGAGAGCAGCATCTCGCACGTCAACGTACCCGCATCATCGAGGGATAACACGGCGGTTGAGATGGACGGGAATTTGCAATCGCACCTGATCAACCCGTTTCAGATCGATATCGACGAAACCCAACCCCTCACCTTCTCCCATGTCGAGCAGTACCTCGCCCCATGGATCAACGACCAGCGAATGGCCATAAGTGGCTCTGCCGTCTTCATGCAAACCGGATTGCGCAGCCGCTATGACGAAGCAAGCCGACTCAATTGCGCGGGCGCGCAGCATAACATGCCAGTGCGCTTTACCTGTCGGTACAGTAAAAGCGGCAGGTGCAGCGAAAACTTTTGCACCAGCCCGCGCCAAATAACTGTATAAATCGGGAAAACGCATATCGTAACAAATAGTCAGGCCCATTATACCTAATGGCGTGTCAACCAATACAGGACCGTCACCACCACGATAAGCGGACGATTCGCGCCAGCTTTCTCCCGTCGCCAAATCGACATCAAACAGGTGCATTTTGTCGTACCGTGCGCGGATTATACCATGGTTATCAATCACTATACTACGGTTTCCGTAACGTCCGCTGCCATCTTCATGCGCCACAGGGATCGATCCAAGATGAACCCAGATTTTCTCGGCGGCTGCCACGGCGCAAAGCTGCCGCAGCGCGTGATTATCCTGCTCCGCCACAATCGAATGCGCCGCACGGCGACGATCGCGGTCGAGCATGAAAGACATCTCAGGCGCAAAATACACTACCGCCTTATTTTTTGCAGCGGCCTGCACGGCTTTTGTAATTTCTTGTATATTTATAGAGACTTCTGTACCGCTACACATCTGATGAAGCGCGATTTTCATGTTATTTCCCCTACCAAACTTCGGATCGCTTCTGTTCGTGGTAGATTTTCTGTCACGCTTTGCGAGCACTAAAAACGGCTATAAATGGCACTTTGCTGCTAGGGCCTTGGACCGCAAGCAGTTTGTTTTTTGATGGGACGCCGTTTTGCCTTTCAGGTCGTCGTGATTAGCAAGTCAGTTCGACGCAACTTATGAAATAGGAACGAGATTTTGTTTGATTAGCTGAATCCGCGCTTGCCATTTGCACCTGCTTGTGCCAATTGATCATCTGTGTGTTTGAAACCACATATAAAAAAGGAGCCAAAAAAATGCGTTTCGGTAAAGTCTCGCTCGCTGCAATTGCAGCTGCGTCGCTGATTAGCGCCCCTGTAGTTGCTAGTGCAGCTACTGCTTCGAAGTCTGTTTCGGCAGCCAAGTCGAAGCGTGCTGGTGCAGCATCGAAGGAAGAAAGCAAGCTCGGCGGCGGTACTGGCGTAATTGTCGGTATTATCGCAGCGGCTGCTATCATCGCGGGTATCGTCATTGCAGCAGGCAATGAAGACGATTCACCAACCAGCCCGTAAGAGCCGGTAGATAAATTTAGAGAAAAGGCGGCCCTTGGCCGCCTTTTTTTTGATGAAAATCCTGAGAGTAAAGTGGTTACAGAGTAATTTACTCTGTGGTTAGACACTCTGTGCTAGACGGACCTAATGACACACAGCCACATCGTCCTAGTAACCGGTGGCGCCGGCTATATCGGCAGCCATGCGATCCTCGCGTTGAAAGACGCAGGCCATAGTCCCATCGTCATCGACAATCTGACAACCGGGTTTCGCTGGGCTATTCCCGACGACGTTCCGTTCCATTATGGCGACATCGCCGATGAGGATTTGGTTGCCAGAATCATTGCCGAACACAACGTTGAAGCTATCATGCATTTTGCTGGATCGATTATCGTTCCCGAATCAGTTGAAAACCCGCTGAAATATTATCGGAACAATACCGCAAATAGCCGCAGCCTTATCGAATCAGCACTCTTAGGTGGCGTGAAGCATTTCATTTTTTCCTCTACGGCAGCGACCTATG
Source organism: Sphingomonadales bacterium (assembly GCA_031416255.1). GTDB lineage: Bacteria > Pseudomonadota > Alphaproteobacteria > Sphingomonadales > Sphingomonadaceae > Sphingorhabdus_B. Next base: position 9,833 of record JANOTI010000209.1, read on the forward strand.
GCATTCCAGAAACCAGCCCGGTTCGCGAAGACACGCCAACTTTGCCCATCAATCCTTATGGTCTGTCAAAGTTGATGACCGAATATATGCTGCGCGATGTCGCCGCTGCGCACGACTTCAATTATTGTGCATTGCGTTATTTCAACGTGGCAGGCGCTGACCCGCAAGGACGCACCGGACAATCCACCTCAGGCGCTACGCACCTGATTAAAGTTGCCGTTGAAACCGCATTGGGCAAACGCAGCCATGTCAGCGTGTTCGGTACCGATTATGATACCGATGACGGTACAGGCGTGCGCGATTACATCCATGTCAGCGACCTTGCGACGGCGCATGTCATTGCTCTTGAAAATCTGTTCGCAGATCCCGAGCGAAGCCACACGCTGAATTGCGGCTATGGTCATGGCTATTCGGTCCTGCAGGTACTCGATGCGGTTGATCGCGTGACGAATTTACACATCGAACGCCAACTGGAAGGCCGACGCGCCGGAGATCCTGATGCTCTAATTTCCGACAACAGCCAAATAAAGGCGCGTTTTGGATGGCAACCGCAGTTTGACGACCTCGACGTGATCGTTAGCCACGCCTTGCAATGGGAACGGAAATTGGGTGAGCAGCCTTAGGCGTCTTGCACTCGCTGTTCATGCCCCCCATATCCGGTTGCATGGATAATCAAGCGCATAATAATCCCACAACATGGTACGGCACCACGATCCTGTCGGTCCGCAAAAACGGTAAAGTCGTGATCGTCGGTGATGGTCAGGTTTCGATGGGCCAGACCGTCATGAAGCCCAACGCCAAAAAGGTGCGCCAATTGCATGACGGCAGCGTCATTGGCGGCTTTGCGGGTGCAACTGCCGATGCTTTCACCTTATTCGAACGGCTGGAGAAAAAGCTGGAGGCGCATCGCGGGCAGTTGATGCGTGCCGCGGTCGAGCTGGCCAAAGACTGGCGCACCGACAAATATCTCCGCAATCTAGAAGCGCTGATGATCGTCGCTGACAAGGACATCACTTTGATCCTGACAGGCAATGGCGACGTGCTGGAACCCAATGACGGGATTGCGGCCATCGGCTCTGGTGGCAACTACGCGCTCTCGGCTGCTCGGGCGCTAATGGAATATGAAGCTGACGCTGAAAAACTGGCACGACACGCGATGAAGATCGCCGCCGAAATCTGCGTTTATACCAATGACCAACTGACCCTTGAGGTCATGGACAGCTTTAGCTGATCCGGAAAGCCCATAAATGTCTCAAAACCTTACTCCCAAAGCCATTGTTGCTGCGCTTGATGAACACATCATCGGACAAGCAGACGCAAAGCGTGCCGTTGCGGTCGCTCTGCGCAATCGTTGGCGTCGTCAACGTTTGGACGCTGATCTGCGCGATGAGGTGACGCCAAAAAATATCCTGATGATTGGCCCCACGGGCTGCGGCAAAACCGAGATAAGCCGCCGCCTTGCCAAGCTAGCAGATGCTCCGTTTATCAAAGTCGAGGCGACCAAATTTACCGAGGTCGGCTATGTCGGACGCGACGTTGAACAAATCGCACGCGACCTTGTCGAAGAAGCCGTCCGTTTGGAAAAGGACCGCCGCCGAGGCCTTGTTCGCGAAACCGCCGAGGCAGCGGCGATGGAGCGTATCTTAAAACCTTTGGCTGGTGACACCGCCAGCGAAGCGACGCGCGAAGCATTTCGTCAACGCATTCGCGACCGGCACATGGACGATGTAGAGATAGAAATCGAAGTGTCGGACGCCCCCTCTATGCCTATGGACATCCCGGGAATGGGCGGCGGAGCCATGATAAATATCTCTGAAATGATGGGCAAAGCCTTTGGTCAGGGAAAGACCAAAAAGCGCAAAATGAAAGTGCCCGAAGCCTGGACCAAGCTGGTTGACGAAGAGGTTGAGCGCCGTCTCGATCAGGACGATGTCGCCCGTACAGCAATCGCCGATGCAGAGGCTAACGGTATCGTGTTTTTGGACGAGATCGACAAAATCGCGGTTTCCGATAGCCGCGGCGGCGGATCGATCAGCCGTGAAGGCGTGCAGCGCGACTTGCTGCCTTTGATTGAAGGCACCACAGTCTCGACCAAATATGGCCCGATGAAAACCGACCATGTCTTGTTCATCGCAAGTGGCGCGTTTCACATTTCCAAACCCAGCGACATGCTGCCCGAGTTACAGGGTCGCCTGCCCATCCGCGTCGAATTGCGCGCACTAACGCAGGAAGATTTCGTCCGCATCCTTTCGCAAACCAAAGCCAATTTGCCGCAGCAATATGCTGCTCTTTTGGCGACCGAAGAAGTAACTTTGGACTTCACCGATGATGCGATTGAAGCGCTGGCAAAAATCGCTGCTGATGTGAACGACAGCGTCGAGAACATTGGTGCGCGGCGCTTACAGACAGTGATGGAAAAACTGCTAGAAGATATCAGTTTCGATGCTGAGGACCAAAAGGGCCAGACGTTCAAAATCGATGCTGCCTATGTTAGCCAGCAATTGGCAGGCATTGCCAAGGACACGGACTTGTCGAAATATGTTCTTTAAGTGTTCTCATTTCGCTGATATCCTCGCAGCGGAAGGAGAGTGGTTATGACATTACAAGGTGGGTGCCAATGCGGCGCAATTCGATATGAGGTCAACGGAACACCTCAGCATGTGGCGCTATGCCATTGCAGCGATTGCCGGAAATCGGCTGGCGCGCCGATGGTGTCTTGGGCGGCCTTTGCCGAGGCTGAATTCACACTGTTGCAGGGTGATCTGACAATTTTCAATTCGTCCGGCAATGCGCTGCGCAGTTTCTGCCCTAGATGCGGGACCGGAATTGCTTATCGCAATGCGGAGTTTTTGCCGGGTATCGTTGATATCCAATCCGCCACTCTCGATGACCCCAACGCTCTGCCCGCTGGTGCGCATATTCAGATTGCCGAACGCATTGGCTGGATGGCAGAGGCGCATATCCTGCCGGAGTTTCAGCGTTTTCCGGGGATGTAATTACCCCTCGGGCTCGATCAGCAATTTCCAAGCCGTGTCATCACGAAAATACTTTCGCGCCAATTCTTGCAGGCGTGCCGCTGTGATGCCTGCATAGTCACCGTACAACCGGCTTAATGCGGTAAAGCGTTGCGGCGTGTAAGTCGCGCCTTCCAGCTGGTTCATCCAGAACTGGTTCCCTGTCGTCACCCGCTCGACATATTGCTTAAGCGGTTCGACAACGCGCTGCAGTTCATCGGCACTGACCGGGTTGATTTTCAGATCCGCCGCAACTTCCGCTGCAAACGCATAAAAGCGTTCGACATCCTTTGGCTGAACTTGGCTGTACGCCATCAAATAGCCGCCTGACCGAAACTCGTCGGGCCAGAAATTCTGCATATCCGGGCTATAGCTTGCGGCCTGTTCCGATCGGAATTTTTCGAACAACCGGTCACGGAATACCGCCGCCAAAATCTCCAACTCGCGGCCCTCGCTAATGCCTGCCAAGCCGCCGCCTGTGGGCCATGCAATAACGGCTGAGGTTTGATCCTTTGGCCCTTTATGCGTTAAGCGGACCGGTTCAGCAGAGGCCGCAGGCGCAGGGAACGTGGTTGCATCCGCCCCGGCCGGAATTGCCGCAGCAGCGCGCTTTTTCATTGCGCCAAAACTTTTGCTAAGCGCTGTCACTGCTGCATCGCGTTTGAAATCACCAAACAGCAAAATCTCCACCGGACCACTGGCGAGCAACGGTTCCCAGAAACTGCGAAAATTTTTGGGTGTCAGCGTTTTGACTTCAGCAGGTGTCGGCACTTTCCAACGGCTATCCTTTGATGTCGTCAGATACTGCAATTCGCGTTGCATCATCGCAACTGCAGACATTTCAAAACTGTCATAGTCAGAACCGGCAATCGCCTTTGCGCGCTCCACAGGTGCTGCCTGCCAACCCGGATTTTGCATCTTTGTGGCGATCAACGTCAATTGGTCCGCCAAATCTTCGGGCCTCGTCGTTGCGGTCCATTCAAAGGCATCATTATCGACGCCGAAGCTGAGTTCCAACCGCCGACCGTTCATCATCTGATCGAGTTGATTGCGGTTGAGCTTGCCAACACCATTTTCGCCCAGCACCATCGACCCCGACCATAACAACCCACCTTTGTCAGGCGCCACAGACTGATAACCGCGGCCAAAGCGCACGAGCACGCGCACTTGCCCGGCCTCCGCCGCATTGGGCCATAGCAAAGCACGTGTGCCGTTGGAAAACTCCAGGCTCTCCATATCGAAGCGTTCATGAATGCGGCTTGCGACTACTTTCCCGGCGCTGCCCAATTTCGGCAGTTTGTCAAAACTGACCGCCTTTGTGTCGAGCCGCGCGGTTTTGCTTGCAACCACTTGCGTGGTCAGCGCCTTTGCAAGCCGCGTATCGAGATCGGCAATCGGCGCTGGCGCCGATAGAAAGATGCGCTGCGCATCCGCGCTAAACAAGGCACGTGTCGATTCCAGCAACCGTTGCGGCGTGAATTTGGCGCGCATCGCGTCGAAGACTTTGACGACCGTATCGGGGGCCGCCACCGTTTCGCGGATATCAACGGCACGGACAATGTTTTCCGCCTGCGCTGCGCCGCCTTCAAACGGATAGCTGTCAAGCTGCGTGCGGATAACGTCGGAAAACAACGCCAGTTCGCGCTCGATATCGCCCTGCGACGGCGGCGTGGTCGTGGCGTCGGAAATAACGGCGCGCACAGCGGTGACTGCCGCCTCCCAATCGCTTCCCAGTGGGCGGATGGAAACAAAGGTAATGTCGCCGCTACGTGCCTCATCGCGTTGCTCGACTCCGGCATAGGTGAAGGCGGCTTCTGCCCGCGCCTGGCCCTCAAGCCGGCGGTTGATGATCCGCTGCGCCACCGCATCGATCAACAACTGTTCGTTGTACAGGATCGTGTCGTTTACCTGATACCAAGGGCGTACATAAGCAATACTGGCGACGACAGGCAAAGTCGGATCGATGATCGTTTGCGCCAAATTACCATCGGCTTTTGGTTTGCCAAAATCGGGCTGTGGTGCGGGGGCCCCACTCACTTTCCAGTCGGCAAAATGCTTTTTGACCAACGCTTCCAGCGCCGCTGGCTGCGCATCGCCTGCGATCACGACCACAGCGTTTTCGGGGCGGTACCAGCGCTTATGAAACGCGCCGACCTTATCCGCGCTTGCAGCCAGCACCGTATCGGGCGTTCCGATTGTCGAGCGTTTCGCCAGCCGCTGACCCTGAAATATATGCTCGCGCAACCGGTTACCGAATTCCAGCTGCGCGCCGCTATTCTCGCGCAATTCCGCCAGCACAATCGCGCGTTCGGCGTTAAGTGCAGTATCCGATATGGCCGGCGCGCGCATCATCCCGGCAACGATCTTCATCGATTCTTCCAGCTTCGTCGCATTGGAGGCTGGCAGATCGAGCTTGTAGGTCGTTTGCGTCGGGGTGGTCTGCGCATTGCTGTCGCTGCCGAAACTTACGCCTAGCCGCTGCCAAATGCGTTTGGATTCGCCATCGGGGACAAATTCGGAACCGCGAAAGGCAAGGTGCTCGAGCAAATGCGCAAAGCCTTGCTCGTCATCTTCTTCATGCAGCGCACCTGCATCGATACGCACGCGGATTGAGACTTGCCCTGCCGGAACCTGATTGTTCTTCACCGCGTAGCGCAGACCGTTTTCCAGCTTGCCGAACGTCCAGCTTTTGTCGATGGGGACATCGCTGCCTTCGTAAAGCCACGGCACATCAGCGGCGGTTTGCGCGTTGGCCGAAGTGGTGGAGGGCGCAGCTTCCTCTGCCCATACAGCGGGGGACAACAACAGGCTGGATGCCAGCAGAACGATTTTGAAATGGGAGAATATTTTCATTGCGGCTCTCACTGGTGGCTTTCGCCTTGCTGGTGGATGAACAAGGACAAAAAGCTGTTCCTCTAAAACCGTTAGTGCTGAGCCTGTCGAAGCACGTCCCACAGGGTAGCGCCAACCTTAGAGACGCCCTTCGACAGGCTCAGGGCTAACGGTTTTAGGCTATATCCCTCCATCCACGACATCACGGCCTAGTTCTTCTAGGCCCATCTTCAACGCCGCAACACATGTCGCCAAAACATGCGCGTCGGTGGACCGCACCACAAAATTGGCGCCAACACGCCCTTCACGGAAGAACGGATAGCTGCCGATCTGGCATCCCGCATGCGCCTTTTCGGTGTCACCGAGCAGCTTGGCAATCTCGCTTTCCGCAACCCAACAGCCCAGCTGATGCGACAGCAACGGCGCGCCGCCCTCCAGCGTGCCGGTCAGCGCGTCGAGCATCCCCGCCGTAATATGCGGCACCTCCGCCATGATGAAAATGTTCTCGACCTTAATCCCCGGTGCGCCTGACATTTTATTGGCGATCAAATCCGCACCCTCTGGCACGCGCGCCATGCGTAACCGGCCTTCGTTTACGCCGCCGCGCGTTTCGTAATAGCGCTCAAGGATTTCCTTCGCCACGGGATGCAACACCACCGGGATACCTAACGCCGCTGCGATCGCATCGACGGTGATGTCATCATGCGTCGGCCCGATGCCGCCTGTTGTGAACAAATAATCGTTGCGCGCACGCAAAGTGTTGACCGCCTCGACAATCGCCTCCTGCACGTCCGCCACGACACGCACCTCGCGCAAGCGAATGCCCTGCACGTTCAGCCACAAGGCAATCTGGGCGATATTCTTGTCCTGCGTGCGCCCAGACAGGATTTCATCGCCGATGATAACAAGGGCTGCGGTGTAGATGCGGGTTTCGGTCATGCGGATGGGCTTAGCGGTAAAGTTTAGTGTGGGGTAGTGTTTTGCTTGATGATAACCCTCTCCCCTTGCGGGAGAGGGGGTGATACCGCGTGCACTTTGCCACACCCCCTCTCTAAGACTTGCTAGGCGCAGAAGCGCCAAGCCAAGTCTATTCTCTCCCGCAAGGGGAGAGAATACTCGCAAAACCCGCCAACACACGCTATATCCCCCTCATGAACCAATATGCAGTCGTTACCGCCGATGAGGCTTTTCAATCCCGCGATGGGGTTATCAAATTGCACGGCGCCGATGGCTTTGCGGGCATGCGCGCCGCTGGGCGGTTGGCGGCGGAGATATTGGACGAGCTGACCAAGCATGTCGTCCCCGGCGTCACCACCGGCGAGATCGACGATATCGTCCGCGAAATGACGTTGCGCGGCGGCGCTGTGCCGGCGACTTTGGGCTATCGCGGCTATACACACAGCTGCTGCACCAGCATCAACCATGTCATCTGCCACGGCATCCCGTCGGACAAAAAGCTTAAGGACGGCGACATCATCAATGTCGATGTCACCCCGATGCTGGATGGCTGGCACGGCGATACCAGCCGCATGTTCCTTGTCGGCGATGTGCCGGTAAAGGCGCGGCGCTTGGTCGATGTGACCTATGAATGCCTGATGCTGGGCATTGAGCAGGCAAAGCCCGGTAATCGTATTGGGGATATTGGCCACGCAATCCAAACGCATGCCGAGGGCCACCGCTTCGGCGTCGTCCGCGAATTTTGCGGCCATGGTCTGGGGCGGCTATTCCACGACGCGCCAGAGATTGTCCATGCAGGGCGGCCCGGCACCGGGCCATTGTTGAAACCCGGCATGATTTTCACCATCGAGCCGATGATCAACATCGGCAAACCGCATGGTAAAGTGTTGGAAGACGGCTGGACAGCGGTAACGCGGGATCGGTCACTCTCGGCGCAGTTTGAACACAGCATCGGCATTACCGAGGATGGCTGTGAGATTTTTACGGCCAGCCCCAAGGGGTTGGATAAGCCGCCTTATTGATGGACGTTAGCAGCATTCGATTAAAGGCCTTCTCAAAACTGGCATATGGCGACCCCAGAGGCTATCTGGAAGAGCTCGCCCTGCTCGATGCTGCTGTGTCCGTCTCAGACCTACCCTCAAACGTAAAGCACCTCAGAACCAACCCGCAA
>JANOTI010000210.1:0-23068 GCA_031416255.1 Sphingomonadales bacterium
GTCGAAATTGCAGTCGAACTGGAGGGCATGGCCGGTCGACCCGACATTTTGGCTACCGAACTGACACGGCTTGAAAACGACAAAGCGACGTTGTCCGAAAAACTGGCTGATCTGCAAGTCGCAGAACGCCGCCGCGAAGAAGCGTTGCGCGCACTTGAGGGCGAACTGGCTGCTGCTGCAGAAGCTGTATCCTCCGCCCGTGAACAACGCGCCGGGGCCGAGGCGCGCGCTGAAAACCAAGATGCGCGCCGCCGGGAGATGGCGGCGATTTCCGGCGAACGCTTTGAATGCCCGCCGCCTTTGCTGCCGGAAAAACATGCGTTCGATGAGGATGATATCGGCGAGGCTTCGTCCGAATCTGCGCGGCTGGAGAGGTTGCAATTAGACCGCGAACGCATCGGGCCGGTCAATCTGATCGCGGCGGATGAACTGACCGAATTGGAAGATCAGGTCGCCAAGGGCCAGGCCGAAAGCGAAGAGTTAAGCCTAGCGATCAACCGCCTGCGCGGCTCAATCGGCAGCCTGAATCGCGAAGGCCGTACGCGCTTGCTGGCGGCGTTCGAGACAGTGGACCAACATTTCCGCCGTCTGTTCGCGACGCTCTTCAATGGCGGGCAGGCGCATTTGGCGCTGATCGACAGCGACGATCCGCTGGAGGCGGGCCTTGAAATTTTCGCACAACCTCCGGGTAAAAAGCTGCAATCGCTGACGTTGCTATCGGGCGGTGAGCAAGCGTTGACCGCGGTTGCGTTAATCTTCGGCCTGTTCCTCACCAACCCCGCACCGATCTGCGTCCTCGACGAAGTCGATGCGCCGCTGGATGATGCCAATATCGAACGTTTCTGCGATCTGCTCGACGCGATGACCCGCGAAACCGACACGCGCTATTTGATTGTCACCCACAATGCCGTCACCATGAGCCGCATGCACCGGCTGTTCGGGGTTACCATGGTCGAACAAGGCGTCTCGCGATTGGTCAGCGTTGACCTTGGCGGGGCCGAGCAATTGTTGGCGGCGGAGTAACTCCTCACCCCATCGGGTAGAGGATGTCCTTCGTCACCTTGTGGATCGCCTTCATTACCTCATCCGACAAAACTAAATCGTTGGCCGCAAATATCTCTGCGCATTGTTCGGCGGTGCTGACGCCGACGATGGTGGAGGCGACGAAGTCGTGTTGTTTGGACCATGCGGTTGCCAGCGTTACCGGCGACATGCCGGCTTCCTTAGCAATATCCAATATCCGGGCGGTTGAATCCAATGCTCTTGTTCCGGCAAAACGCTGCGCCATCACAGATTGCCTTGAACCGGGATCATCGAGATACCGCGTAAAGCGCGCGCCTTCGGGCCGTGCGCCATCCTGATATTTGCCCGACAACACCCCGCCACCCAAAGGCGAAAACGGGATCAGGCTGACGCCTTCTTCGCGGCATACTTGCGCCAACTCATCTTCAAACCGGCGGTTGTTGATCGAAAAATTGTTCTGGATCGTTTGATAGCGCGCAACGCCCAGCCGCTCTGACGCAGAAATCGATTTCATCAGGCCCCAGCTGGTTTCGTTCGAACAACCGATAATCCGCACTTTGCCCGCGCGGACCAGATCGTCCAAAACTTCCATCGTCTCGTCATAAGGCATCGCATGGTCTGGCCAATGCGTCTGATACAGATCAATATAGTCGGTCTGCAACCGGCGCAGGCTATCCTCGACCGCTTTGGTGATGTGCCGCCGGTCTAGCGAGGTCATGCCGCCGCGACAGGGCGATTTAAACCACACATGGCTCGGGCCCGAAACTTTGGTGGCGATGATGACCGCGTCGCGGTTTTTGCCTTTTAACCAGCGTCCGACGATCTCCTCTGTGCGTCCGACCCATTTGATGTCCGGCGGCACGGGATAGCCCTCTGCTGTGTCGAAAAAGTTGATCCCGGCGTTCAGGCTCATGTCCATCACGCGGTGAGCGACCGCTTCATCGGCTTGCGAGCCGAAAGTCATTGTGCCCATGCAGATGTCGGAGACTACAATCCCGCTTTTACCCAGACGACGGTTACCCATAAACTCTCCTATGTTACGCGGCGGTGCCAACGACCAGACAAGCCGCCATCACCAGCATTCCTGTCAACTTGTTCGACCGGAAAAGACCCAACGCGTTGCTGCCATCCTTTTTGAGGGTCGCCACCTGAAAAGCCAAGTGGAAACCAGCGGGTGCAAGCGCGATTAACGCTTGTCCCTGTGGCCGCACGCTCCAAATCGCAAGGCTCCAGCCGATGAGTGCCAGCAGGTAGCAGACAGCGACGCCGCTACGGATATGCTCACCCATACGCAGCGCGCTGGACCGGATGCCGATCATCGCGTCATCTTCGCGGTCTTGTATCGCATAGATGGTGTCATAGCCGATGACCCAGAATATCGTTCCGGCATAGAGCCAAAACATCGCGGCGTCAGCGGTTCCGGTGACCGCGACCCAGCTGACCAAAGCGCCCCAGCTGAACACAAGACCGAGCCACAATTGCGGCCACCAGGTGATGCGCTTCATGAAGGGATAAGCAGCGACCAGCGCGAGGCTGCACAGGGCCACCAGTTGTGCCTCGATGCGGAGTTGGAGCAAGACGATGAGGCCCAACGCGCACAATATCAGCAACCAGCCCCACGCGGCTTTTAAGCTAACCGCGCCACTTGCCAGTGGCCTGCTTGCGGTGCGCGCAACTTTCGCATCCAGATCGCGGTCAACGATGTCGTTGTACACACAGCCCGCGCCGCGCATCGCGATGGCTCCGAGCAGCATCCACAGGATCAAAGGCCAATGGCTAAACGCGCCGCCTGCTAGCGTCAGGCCGAATACGCATGGCCAGAAAAGCAACCACCAACCAATCGGCCGGTCAAAGCGTGCGAGCAAAGCAAAGGGGCGTAGGCTGGCGGGTAGCCAGCGAACGAGGCCTTGGATTTCGGTGTCGGGTGGAGCGGTTGTGTCGGTCACACCACAGCTTTAGGCCCAAAGCCAATCACAACTCAACCTCTCGCTATATTCGGCTGCCGGTTCTGGACTGGTAATTTGGTGATAAATATATGTAAAAGAGACGGGAGAACGGGAGTGGGCAGTTCAAACTTCAACTTCTCTCGTTCACTTGTCTCTTTTACAAAAAATCACTGTCGCGAGTGCGACAGAACTAGGACGAACGAAAAGCATGATCGCAATACCCGCCTGGCCTCCACATTCGACTCCCCGGCTGTTCGTTGATGAATTGCTGGGCGAGGGGGTAGATATCCGCATCGAAGGCGGGCAGGCGCATTATTTGTTGAATGTTATGCGGATGAAGGACGGTTCACCGGTCAAGCTGTTTGATGACCGCAGCGGCGAATATCTGGCAACGGTGACGGCTACGGGAAAACGCGATTTGGTGCTGTCCGTAGTCGGTAAATTGCGTGACCGCCTGCCATCGCCAGACCTTTGGCTATGCCAGGCTTTGATTAAAAAGGACCGGCTTGATTGGATCGCCGAGAAAAGCTGCGAGCTTGGCATCGGCCGTTTTGTGCCAATCCTGACCCGGCGCTGTGTCGTGGATAAGGTCAAAGAAGACCGGTTGCGATCGCAAATGATCGAGGCAGCGGAGCAGTGTGAGCGGACTACGCTGCCCGAAATAGCGCCTTTGATAAAGTTGGAGGCAATGCTGAAAGAATGGCCACAGGATCGCACACTGTATTTTTGCGATGAGCGCGGCGGCGAACGCTTCGCTCCTGTAGCAGCGCCATCAGCCATATTGATCGGGCCAGAGGGCGGATTTACCGACGAGGAAAATGCAGCGATCCGTGCGGCACCTTTTGCAATTCCGGTTTCATTGGGGCCAAATGTTCTTCGGGCCGATACAGCGGCGGTGGCGGCGATTGCGCGTTGGATGGCAAACACTTGAAAACGAGACTGTTTCAGAGGCTAGAGCCGTTGGATGATTTTACATCCATTGTGCATTATGACGGTGTTTTTTTATCATTATTAAAATATTTTGGTGCAGTTCGGCATTGTGCTGTTAGATAAATTCCGATCTGCAAAAGTTGCTCTGCCTTCATGCAAGGGCGAATATCGTATGTGGCTTTATGCTGCGCTCGCGGTGTTACTGTTGAGCTTTGCGGGCTATGCGCTCGCCAACCAAACGCCTTCAAGCAGCGCTGGTGCCGGACCAGTGGTCAAAACATATCCGGGCGGTATGACAATGACTGTCAGCGAGACCGGCGCAAACACCGCTTTTTTTGCAACATCCGTCCCGTTGAACAACACAGGTGGCGTCACTGCTGCGATGCTATCACCAGCGATTGCAGTGACAACCAACGCTGTCGATTTCGATGTTAATGCTACAGGTTGTGCTATCGCAGTTGCGAGGTGTGCCAATCGTGGCAACATAACACTGACTTTCAGCAGCGCAGTCACCAACCCTGTGATTCATATTTCGGGGATTGGTAGTAACAACAGCGCACCGCTTTACCATACTTCGTTCGTAATGAGCTCGTCGGATGCGCCTACTTTACCGACCTTTACACGGTTGGCAGGCAATACCCAATTTACCGTCAGCAGCACCGAAATACGATCCACTGCGATAAACGGCGGAACCAATTGCACAGCAGCCACAGCCGCAAGTTGCGGGAGCGTGCGGATCAATGGCACTTTTACCACAGTCACCATGCAGCTTGATCTATTGATCGCTGGAACGGGCACGCCAACAGGCACCGACGGTTGGACCCTTACCGCATCGGTTGATGAAGATTTTGGCGACGCGCCGGGCAGCTATGATCCCACAGCCGCGGCAAGTCACATCGTTGGTGGCTATTTCATGGGCACTGCGCCGACTGTCGAAAACTCTGGCGTCACCAATACTCTTGCCACGCCTATCACTCCTAGCCCAATTGCCAGTGCCACTGCATCGACCGATGGTTCCGACAATGGCGTAACATTTCCTACTCTTACGCGAGGTGTGGGGAGCACCATAGATATTGCTGTCACAGGCGCTGGCGGTCGATTGCAAGGCTGGATCGATTGGGCCAGTGACGGGAATTTTTCTACTGCTGGTGACCAGATCGCGACAAATGTTACCGATGGCGGTGCTGGCGATACAGACGGCGTTATAAATGGTATCATTCGGCTAGCCGTCACGCCGCCTGCCGGCACGACACAAGTCACGACAATCTCTCGTTTTCGTTGGTCGCCGCTGACAGGTGTTGCCGCTACAGGTCGCGGAACTGTAGGTGAAGTCGAAGATTATGAAGTCATCGTCTATCCTCAGCGCGCCGATCTTTCGTTAACTAAAACGGTCAGCAATGCAGGGCCTGCCACGGGCAGCAGCATCAGCTATATTTTGACCGTCACCAGCGCGGCTTCGCCAGCATCAACCGCAACTGCGGCCGGTATTACCGTTCAAGATTCCCTGCCAAGCGGGTTTGCCTTTGCCGGCGCGACAGGTGTTGGAAGCTACAACAATATTACGGGTGTATGGACCGTTGGCAGCCTTGCTCCTGGAAGCAATGCGGCCATTACTATCACTGGCACTGTTACCGCTTTGTCCGGGACCGTGACTAATATTGCGCAAATCAGCGCCAGTTCGCTGCCTGACCCGGACTCGACCCCGAATAATGGAGTGACTACAGAGGATGATTATGCGTCGGCCGCCTTTACTGTGGCATCGGTGCTTGCTGCGCCAACCTGTCCGGCAGGGGGGACAAATCAGATCATTTTGAACGGGACATTTGCCGCCGGAACAGGACCAAACTGGACCAGCTGGACGGCGTCGCCGATCTGGTTTGGCACTAATGTGGCAGCTGTTGACAATAACACCACGTCTGGGACCTTGTCTCAATCCGGCTTATCAGGTCTGAAATTTGGTCCGGGCCCAGCTGGCGAAACTGTTATCCAATTGAGCCAGTGGTGGCGAAACGGCAGCCCTGCACTCGGTTCTACATCGGCGCAATTGGACGTCACGGTTGCGGGCACTCTCTATGCGCGTATCACTACCGACCCAAGCGCCGGAACATCTGCGACTGTTACGTATTTCAACGGTGCGACCGGTAACCTTACGAGCATTACCGAATTCATTTCGACTGGATGGCGGATCAACCTTCCGAGTTCCGTTGCTGCGACTGGCGTGATTGCCTTTAATTTTACACCAGGCGGTGGAAGTGCCTCGGACGATTTCGAGATCGATAACGTCACTTTGTACACCTGCACGCCGGGGCAGTTAAGTGTGACCAAGGTTTCCAACACGTTGAGCGACGGTATCAGCGGATCGAACGCCAAGTCAGTTCCCGGTGCGCTTGTCCGCTATTGTATCCTTGTGACCAATACGGGGTCAGTTACTGCAAGCAATGTGGTTGTCGCTGATCCGCTTCCCACCGACGTAACCTATATACCAAACAGCATGCTTTCAGGCAGCAGCTGTGCGACGGCGGTTGCGCCGGAGGATGATAACGCCATTGGCGCGGACGAAAGCGATCCGTTTGGCATGTCGATTGCGGGATCAACGATTACCGGAACCGCTTCTACTTTAGCGGTAGGGGTAAGCTATGCCCTTGTGTTCAATGCGACAGTTGATTGAACCTGCTTTTTGCAAACGTAAACTCTGCCCGTTCGTAAACAGAAAGTAGAGTTGCGTTAACCCTATGCTGTTAACGCTAGACGATGTTTGTGGATAGACCAACTCAAACACTGCAAGAATACGTGCGGTTGGAAGCAATAGCCGAGCGAACTCTGTTCGAGCGGTGCGCAGTCATTTGCGCTCTATTTTGGGCAATAATGGGTGCTCCACACGCTGCGTCTGCACAGATTTCGTATATCAACACTGTCGATGGAACCGTCAACGAAACGGTGACGCCTTGCACTAACCCGTTGATCCGCCCTTTTACCGTTCCGCAAATTTACAGCGTTGCCGATGTAAATATCGGCGTTTTGATGTCGCATACCTATCGCGGTGACTTGCGGATGTTCCTTTTGTCTCCGCAAGGTACGCAGATTACGCTTATCCAAAACACAGGGACGGTCCCCGATAACTTCAATGTCCTTTATGACGACAGCGCAGCGGCAGCGATTACCACGCACACCACATTAAATGACACCGCAACCGCAGGTACGGTCGTGCCGCCATACCAGCGCACTTTTCGTCCGTTACAAGCGTTAACGGCGTTTAACGGGCAAAATGCCAATGGCACATGGACGCTTAGTATATGCGACAGCTTAAACGCTGACACAGGGACATTTTTCCATTCAACGTTGGTCATTACGCCGCAGCCAGCGTCAGTAAATGTCACAAAGGCCAGCAGCATTGTGACCGACGGAACCAGCACCAACAATTTTAAAGCGATCCCCGGTGCCATTGTGCGCTATTGCATTACCATTGCTAATACGGGTCCTGGGATTGCAGCGACGATCAACGCGAATGACGTTTTACCGCCCAATTTGACTTTTGCTGCAGGTTCCATGCTGTCTGGCGTAAATTGTGCAACCGCGGCCACCGTTGAAGACGACAACGCAACAGGGGCAGATGAAACGGACCCGATCGGCGCATCCATTACGGGCAGTACAGTCATCATAATTCGCGACTCTATGCTAGCGAACACCAGCTTTTCTGTAGTGCTGAACGCGACAGTAAATTGACCCGCTGAAATTGCTGGCAATAGGCGGGTTACATTTATACACCGCAGCGATGAGCACAAAAACAGTTTCGAATCGCAACGAGCCTGTGATTGAAAACCGCGAACAGCTGATTTCGGTCATGGCCAAAGGCGAAAAGCCCGCAGAGCGCTGGCGCATTGGTACAGAGCACGAGAAATTCGTCTATTGCACCGGCGATCATCACGCGCCGTCGTATGATGAACCCGGCGGTATCCGCGACCTGTTGATGGCGACGCAGGAATTTGGCTGGGAACCGATCACAGAAACCGCCCGCGACGGTTCTACTAACGTTATCGCAATGAAGGGCCCTGACGGAAACATCAGTCTGGAGCCTGCGGGGCAACTTGAACTGTCCGGTGCGCCGCTTGAAAACCTGCATCAGACATGCGCCGAAACGGGGCGGCATTTGAAACAGGTTAAAGCGATTGGCGAAAAGACCGGAAAGGCCTTTTTGGGCCTTGGCCTTTGGCCTGATAAAACCCGGGAAGAGCTGCCGATTATGCCAAAGGGGCGTTATGAAATCATGCTGCGCCACATGCCGCGCGTTGGCAGCATGGGCCTCGACATGATGCTGCGCACCTGCACCATTCAGGTCAATCTCGATTATTCCAGCGAAGCCGATATGGCGCATAAGTTCCGCACGTCGCTGGCATTACAGCCACTGGCGACCGCGTTGTTCGCCAATTCGCCGTTTTTGGAGGGCCAGCCAAACGGGTTTTTGTCGTACCGCAGTCATATCTGGTCAGACACCGATCCGGCGCGCACCGGCATGCTGCCATTCGTGTTCGAAGACGGCTTTGGCTACGAGCAATACGCTGATTATATGCTGAAAGTGCCGATGTATTTCGTCTATCGCGACGGACAGTATATCGATGCCTCGGGTTTGGATTTCCGCGATTTCCTGAAAGGCGAATTATCGGTTTTGCCCGGTGAAAAGCCGACGCTTTCCGATTGGGAAGACCATATGTCCACCGCTTTTCCGGAAGTGCGGCTGAAAAGTTTCCTTGAAATGCGCGGCGCCGATGGCGGCCCATGGAACAAGATTTGTGCGCTTCCCGCTTTTTGGGTCGGATTGCTGTATGACCAAAACGCGCTTGATGCCGCGTGGGATGAGGTCAAGCATTGGACGATGGAGGAACGCGAAGCACTGCGTTCTTCGGTACCTAAATTGGGTCTGGACGCTCCCATCGGCGGCGGCGGAAAATTGCGCGACATTGCAAGCCGAATTTTGGATATATCCTCCGCTGGCCTCACTGCGCGCAACCGGCTGAACAGCAGCGGCGACAATGAAAGTGGTTTTCTCGATCCGCTTCGTGAAGTGGTGGCATCAGGAAAAACACCCGCCGAAGTTTTGCTCGACAAATACTACGGCGAATGGGGCGGGGATTTGAGCCGCATTTATGGCGAGATGAGTTTTTAGCCCCCATTTTTGATAAAAAACTGTCACCGTCAAGCCACAGGCCGGTTGTAAAATGCAACCGAAGCATAGGCTGTTATTGACCTATTTCCGACGATAGTTACGGGGTTTGCATCGGCGAAAACAGCCGTGCCCCTGTAATTATAATTGACCATCTCGGAGGTCCCCATGCGCCCTATTCGTCATTTCCTTCATGCATCCACTGCAATTGCAACGCTTGCTATTGCCTTTGCCGTTGCAACCCCCGCCGTCGCTCAAGACGAAGCTGCTGAGGAAGGCGGCCTCGAAGCGATTGTTGTCACAGCACAGCGCCGCGAAGAAAATCTGCAAGACATTCCGCTTTCGGTTGATGTTGTGTCGGGTGACAAGCTGGACGCTATCAATTCCGGTGGTGGTGATATCCGCGCTCTTGCGGGCCGTGTCCCCAGCCTGAACATCGAAAGCTCGTTTGGCCGTACTTTCCCGCGTTTTTATATCCGCGGCCTTGGCAACACCGATTTCGATCTGAACGCGTCGCAACCTGTCAGCCTGGTTTATGACGATGTCGTTCTCGAAAACCCGATCCTGAAAGGCTTCCCGATTTTTGACGTTGAGCGCGTCGAAGTCCTGCGCGGACCGCAAGGCACGTTGTTTGGCCGTAACACTCCGGCCGGTATCGTAAAGTTCGATAGTGTTCGTCCGGATAAAGAAGGCGTCAACTATATGAAAGGTAGCATCGGGCGTTTTAGCTCGGCCAGCCTTGAAGGTGCCGTTGGCGGCAACATTACCGAAACCGTTTCAGCACGCGCATCGGTATCGTTGCAAAGCCGTGGTGACTGGGTCGATAATATCGAAACATCAACCGACAGCAAAGATCTGGAAGGCTATTCGGATGTCGCGGCACGTTTGCAGGTACAATTTGCTCCTAGCGAAACACTTAAACTGCGTCTGACAGGCCAGTATCGTGACTTTGGCGGCACCGCACGCGTGTTCCGCGCCAATATGTTCCGCCCCGGCACAAACGATCTGCGCGGCGTAACAACCGCAACATCGGAATTCCGCCGCGATCAGGTGCGTGCTGATGGTCTTAACTTTCAGGATCTGACGCTGTATAATGTCGGCGGCACTATCGAATGGGATTTGGGTCCTGTCACACTGACTTCGGTTACGTCCTATTGGGACGGCCAATACAGCAGCCGCGGCGACATTGATGGCGGCGTGCCAGCTGGCCCCGGCTTTATCCCGTTTTCGGCCAACTCGCGCGATGATGTCCCTGCTTTGGAACAGTTCACGCATGAAATGCGGATCGCGTCGAACAATGACGAAGGCTTGACGTATCAAGCGGGCGTTTTCTACTTTGACGAAAGCTTGTCTATTGCATCGTTCAACTTTGGCGCGCCGACCAGCGTGATACCGAATGTGACTGCGCTGCAGCAGCAGGAGTCAAAGGCCTATGGAGTATTTGGTAGCATTACCTATCCATTGACAGACCAGCTCTCGCTGACCGCAGGTGTGCGCTATAATAACGACAAGCGCCGCTTGGATGTGACTCGCACAGGCTTTTTTGGTGCGATCGGCTCGGGTACTGCCAGTGTTAAGGACAACAACCTGACCTGGGACATTAGCGCTGCGTACGAAGCATCGGATGCGATCAACCTTTATGCTCGTGTGGCAAAAGGCTATCGCGCTCCGTCGATTCAGGGTCGTGCCTTGTTCGTTTTCACCACTGTGCAAGACGCGATCAGCACAGCGGATTCCGAAACGATCATGTCCTATGAAGCCGGTATCAAGACGCAGCTTTCCAATACAATGCGTTTCAACCTGTCCGCATTCAAATATGATCTGAATAACGCACAGCTGACCGCCGTTGGTGGTGCAAGCAATGCGGCAAAGCTGATTAACGTTGATAATGTCAAAGGCTATGGTTTCGAAGCCGAGCTGGAGGCACGTCCGGTTGACCGCATGGTATTGACCGCAGGGCTCAGCTATAACAGCGCAAAGATCGACGATCCGCTGGCGTTCATCACCGGTTGTGGTGGTGGCTGCACCGTTACCGATCCTGTGCGTCCGCTCAGCCCCGGTATCTTCTCGATTGACGGTAACCAGCTTCCACAAGCTCCTAAATGGTCGCTGAACTGGACCGCTGGTTACGGCGTTCCTGTCGCTGAAGGCGAAGTTTATGCTTATACCGACTGGGCTTACCGGTCGAAAGTCAACTTCTTCCTTTACACATCGGCTGAGTTTAACGACGATTCGATGCTCGAAGGCGGTCTGCGCCTTGGCTACCGCACAGCGAAATGGGATTTTGCAGGGTTCGTCCGCAACATCACCAATGATGTGTCGGCGGTTGGCGGCATCGATTTCAACAACCTGACCGGTTTCGTTAACGAACCGCGGATCTGGGGTTTGGAAGCCAGCGTTAAGTTCTGATCTGCAAACAACCAAGCAACGAGGGGCAAGCATGCAATAGTGCGCTTGCCCCTTTTGTTTGAAGGCGCTAGAGGCGCTCGTGTTCGCTTTGGCGGACTGCAGGAGTTTAGCTCAGTTGGTAGAGCATCGGTCTCCAAAACCGAGGGTCGTGGGTTCGAGTCCCCCAACTCCTGCCATTTTCTTGACATTATAGCCGCTGGTTGCGACGCTTTGTTTCCTTTTGGAGAGGACATGATGAGCGATTGGCAGGCATGTTTGAATGACGCTACGGCTTTTGCGGCCAAGCGCGTAGAATTCGACCGTGACGGGTATGTGCTGTTCGAGTCGGTTTTGGACACAGCTGCGTTGGATGAAATACGCGCCGCACTCGCGCCCTATCTAGCCGCCGATATTGCCGGCCGTAATGATTTTGAAGGTCTTAAAACCAACCGCGTTTATGCCATGCTGGCCAAAGGTGCGGTCTTTGCCGATCTCGCCTGTCATCCGCTTGCTTTGGCTTTTGCCGAGGCTGAGCTTGGCAAAGAATGTCTGCTCTCTGCCTGCCTTGCGATCAACATCCACCCCGGCGAAACGGTGCAGCCATGGCATTATGACGACAGCCATTACCGCCTGCCGCGCCCACGTGCGTCGCTGGGCGTCAGCGCTTTTTGGGCGATTGATGAGACGACCGCGCTAAACGGCGCGACCGAGATTATTCCCGGTAGCCACATCTGGCCCGAGCAGAATTTGCCTGGCGGTAATACGCTGGCGACCTTTGGCGACAAGAATATCCGCGACGTTGACGACGACCCCGGCGCACGGTCAGACAGCCTGCAAGTGACGATGAAGCCGGGCTCGTTAATGTTAGCCAAGGGCACGTTATGGCATCGCGGCGGGGCAAACCGTTCCGCTGAAACGCGGATGATAATCACTCCGCAATACTGCCCGGGCTGGACACGACAGTTGGAAAATATGTGCCTTGCCGTCCCGCCCGCGATTGCCGCGACACTGCCACAGCGCGCGCAGGAATTGATCGGCTATGGCATCCACCCGCCGTTTATGGGTTATGTCGATGGCATGCATCCGAGGAAGGTTTTGGAGGGGTAGGGTCGGCCGAGAAATGAGATGCAGAAGTATATCTAACGCCGTTTGTCTTGAGTAGGTGCCGAGCGCAGCGAGGTGCCATATCGAAGGGTTTGGGTGCGCAAAGGTCCTTCGATACGCCACTTCACTTCGTTCAGCAGCTACTCAGGACAAACGGCAATTGGTTTTTTCAGCCCGCTAAGCAATCACCCTAATCCAGCTTCAAAACCTTCAGCACATCGGCCCAGGCGGTGAATTTGAAGTTCTGCGTTTCGGGGCTGTTGTCGCCGTCTTGCGTTACGAACAATCCGCCGGGATAATCCGCGCCAAAATTGCCGGTCATCAGCTCCAGCCCATCAGTTTCCTGCACACCGTCAATCGCGCCACCACCAATGCGGAAACGGCTGCGATAGCGGCCCGATTTCAGGTCATAGACCGCATAGGCATTATCGCCTTGGCTCGATACAATCAGAAAGCCTGCATCGCTTCCCACGGGCATAATCGCAATGCCCTCTGCGTCGGCGACCAGCTGCTTACCGTCGGCGCGGCTAAGCTCGGTTGCTTTTATAGATGCGGAGGGATCAGCATCGAAGCGCCATAGCCCGGCATCTTCTTCGGTCACATAGAGCAAACCGGTGCGGTCATCGACAACGCAGCCCTCGGATTGGGTTTTCAGTTTCATGCTGCGCACGACTTTGCCGGTTGCTGCCCCGCCGGATACAGTCAGTTCGACCTGATCGATCCGGCCATCTTTCAACACCAGAAAAGCGTATAGCTGCCCATCGGCTTTGCGCTGCCACAGGCACATGCCATAGGCTTCGCCTTTGCCAACGGGCAAGTTTGCTAGTGGCAGCAATTTCTGCGCGCTGGTATCGAGCGTGAACAAGGCGATCGCCGCGTTTTCCTCGTCGCGCCGGTCGCTTGCTGCCACGATAACGGCGTCCTTGCCATTGACGCTTACATTGTCCCGCAGATCGACATTATTCAGCCGCGGCGACGCCGTAAAGCCAATTGCCTTTCCGGTCATGTCGTACACATGGATGCCCGCGCGCTTGTCTGTGCCGATTATCAGGCTTTTGGCCGGATCGCTTGGGTGACGCCAGATCGCGGGATCATCGGCGGCATCGTCTGCGGTGCCAACGGGGGTCGTTTCCGCCTTTGCCATCACCGTTGCAGTCACAATGTTACCCGCCACTGGCTGTTCCTTTGAACAACCAGTGGCGAGCAATACGACGAGAAGGAATGGGGTGTGCCGCATCAGAAGCTGAACCGGACGCCACCGGTAAAGCGCCTTCCAAACGTTTCCGACTCGATCGTATAACGGCCATCGCGCTGGGCTGGTATGCCCAGTACGCCCAGAAGATTTGACGGATCAGCATAGCGACGACCAGCATTGTTAAGAAGGTTCGAGGCATCGAAATAGACTTCCAAGCCTTTGATCAGCTCATAGCGTGCCGAGAAATCCAGCTCGTCGTCGCCCGCCCAATAGGTGTCGCCTGCATCAACTAAAGTGTCGGCAAAGCCTTCGGCCCATGTTGTCCGCATCTGATATTGGACGCGCAGCGACAGGCCGTATTTTTCGTAATAGCCGCCGATGTTGTAAACAACGTCGGACGTTCCCGGCAACGGCACATCGCGTGACGGGACGATGTACTGGATTGGTGCACCGGCTGCGGTCAGCAAATCCAGTACGACCTCCGGCTTTCTAACCTTTGAATCATTCAAAGTTGCATTGGCGGTCATACCGAAACCACCCATCCAAGCGGGCAGGCCAAGGCTTTCGGTAAAAGGTTCCAACTGCAACTGAATGGCCGCTTCGACACCAAAGACGCGGCCCGAGCCGCCGTTGGTGATGCCGCTAAACTGATAACCCGAACGGTCGATACCGTTGAAATTCAGCGTGTCCGAACCAAAGCTGCGGCGTGATGTGTACAGCACATCTTCAACGCGTTTGTAGAATGCGCCAAACATGACATAGCCTTGTGGCTGCACATACCATTCATAATAGGCATCAACGCCGTATGCACGCTCTGGCTTTACCGCAGGGTTGCCGCCCGAAATGCGCCCAGTGCTGTCATCGACAACAACATTCGGGCGCATCTGGTCATAATCGGCGCGCGCTGCACCGCTGGTAAAGCCGATGCGCAGTTTCTTGTCACTTTCGACATCGAAATTCAGGTGCAGGCTTGGAAAGGCAAGGGTCCTGCTGCTTTTTGCCTCGATGATTCCGGTAACGCCGGGAATTGTCGCAAGCGATTGACCGGTGTTGGTTACTTTTTCAAGACGAACACCGCCAACGACACTGCCCCAATCCTGTTTGCTGTTCGCCATGATATAGCCAGCCAGCACACGTTCACGGACTTCAAAATGGTTCGCGGTGATTGGCGAAACTGTGCCGACAGCGCGTGCCCGTTCAGCCGCATCGCGCATTGCGCCTTGGCTGAAATAACGGAAAGTATAGCCCAATGGGATTTCGCCGCGGAACGGGATGTCGAGCGAGAACGGTTGATAGGTTGTGCCAATGCCCGCTGCGGCAAATTGCGCTGCTGTATTCAGCACCAATTCGCTTTCGTTATTGCTCTTGGTGCGCTGATCATATTGCAGACCGAATTTGATCGTTGTTTCACCGCCAAACAGGCTTGTGTCATGCGCCAGTTCACCTTTGAATGTATAGGCTGTGGTCGGATCGACAGCGTATAAAGAACGTAGCGAGGTTAAAGGCTTTACGAAATTGTCGATGGCCGTGACCGCTGTTCCCGCCGTGTAACGGGTCGGTCCGCTCTGCTGGTTGGTGGTAAACAATTGCACGCGTGCCAACAAAGGATTGCTGAAATCATACAGCACAGTCGGGCGCAACGTCCGCGTCGATGGGCTGTCCCAGCGTGCTTCGCCAACGACCGAGCGATCGTCTTTTGATTTGGTGTAGTTGGCCGCCCATTTCAGCCGAAC
Source organism: Sphingomonadales bacterium (assembly GCA_031416255.1). Taxonomy (GTDB): domain Bacteria; phylum Pseudomonadota; class Alphaproteobacteria; order Sphingomonadales; family Sphingomonadaceae; genus Sphingorhabdus_B. The sequence goes on from JANOTI010000210.1 coordinate 15,478, forward strand.
ATTATCGCTTAACTGGTGCTTACCCTCTGCGGTGTTTGTAAACACCGATTGGCGGAATGCGCGCAGTGTCGAGCGCTGGTTGATGTCGATGCTGTACACAAAGCCACCCGTGGAGGTGTTACCAATGCACACATCGGAATAGCCGGTGTTAATCGGTGAGGAGTTTAGCGCAGTCGAACACGCTGCGGCGCTTGTGACACCATCATTCTGCCGGTCATCAAGATCAAAGATATAGTTGTCGCGCGCTTCATCGTCCAAAAAGATGGTGTAAAGGGAACGCAGGGAAATAGTATTATCGGCATCAGGGCGGAAATCGACACGGCCCGAAACCGACCAGTTTTTGCGCGTTAGCCGGTACAGCTTATTTTCGGTTTCGCGCGCCCAAAAACGGTTTTCATAGCCAGGGCGAAAATCAACAGGTGTACCGGGCAAGCGGATATCGCGGTCCGCTGCAGCGTTCGGCAAAGCGTTGCTGCGTGACGGAATTTCCCAATCGATCTCGAAATTGTCAGTGATCATATTGCGTTCGTAATAGCTGCCCGAAAGCAGCACGCCGATTTCGCCGACATTGGTGTCAAAAACGTTGGAAAGCGTCAGCGAACCTTCATATTCCTCACGGTCGCCCAGCTCGACTTTGCCGCCGCCGAGTTTGCCCGAAATGCGGAAGCCATCATAATCAAGCGCGGAGCGGGTGACGATGTTGACGTTGCCCGAAATCGTTTCGCCCGGCATGTCTGGAGTGACAGCTTTGGAGACAATGATCTGTGACGCGAGCGCAGACGGGATGCTGTCAAAACGCGAATCGCGGCCTTCGGGGCTGACGATGTTGATGCCGTCAAACGACAATGTCGTCCAATAATTGGGCGCGCCGCGCAGTGAGATATAGCGTGCTTGGCCTTGGTCGCGCTCGACCGCAACGCCCGACAAACGGCCGGTTGCTTGCGCGATATTCTGATCGGGCAAACGTCCTACCGCATCTGATGCCAGCACAGCGACAAGCGAATCCGAATTTTTCTGCACCAGCAATGCTGCAGCTTCTGATTCGGCGATCGGGCGGCTGCCGGTGACAACAATTGCTTCCTCTTCGCCGTCGAACGGAGCTTCTTGCGCGAGGGCAGGAAACGAAAACAGCGCAGTGCTGGCCATCAGAACATGACGCAGACGGAATGATAATGCAGTATCGGAATTAGAATGTTTCATGAAATCGCCCCTGACAATAGCTTGCTTGCAAGGCCGATAATCAGCGACTGTGAAACTTTGCCGACGCTATGTTGACAGTTTGGCGACAACGCTGTGTCAGCAGTAATTTAGCAGCAGATGTGCCAAATACAGCGCAGGTGCTTCACACTTGCGAACGGCAATAATCGCGGCTAAGGACTGTTTTATCCGAAATCGGAACCTATATCGCTCTCGACCCCGCCGGTCGGAGCGCTGGCGGCTATCCGTTGGAATGAGTAAGACTGGCCGTTTAAACGAGCAAGATTGGAAGCAGGAATATGGCAAAGTCGAGCCCCGGTGAATTTATCCGTCAGGTGCGTGCCGAGATGGGCAAGGTTGTATGGCCAACGCGTAAGGAAACAACGCAGACTGCGATCATGGTGTTGATTATGACAATCATTCTTGCGACTTTTTTCTTGGGCGTTGACGCCGTTTTCAACGGCATCGTGCAAGGGCTTTTGAGCTTCGCATCCGGTAGCTAAACATTTACAGTCAAGCAGATATGCTTTGGCTTTATGCAATAATTGAGGGGTAAAAGACGACATCATGGCACGCTGGTATATCATCCACGCTTATTCGGGTTTTGAAAACAAAGTCCGTGACCAGATTCTGGCCGAAGCAGAGCGCAAAGGCTTAACCCCCTTAGTCGAAGCGGTTGAAGTCCCTACCGAACAGGTCACCGAAGTGCGCCGCGGTAAAAAGGTAAAGGCTGAACGCAAATTCTTTCCCGGCTACGTACTGGCGAAACTGGTGATGACCGACGATGTTTATCACTTGGTGAAAAACACGCCAAAGGTCACAGGCTTTCTGGGCGCGAACAACAAGCCGCAGCCAATCAGTGAAACCGAAGCTGCCCGCATCCTGAACACCAAAGAACAGATGGAAGCTGCGCCGAAAAAACGCGTCACCGTCGATTACGAAATTGGCGATCAGGTCAAAGTTCTCGGTGGACCGTTTGCGAGCTTTAATGGTGCCGTTGAGGAATTGGACTTCGACAAAAAACGGGTCAAGGTTTCGGTCTCGATCTTTGGTCGCGCAACACCGGTGGAGTTGGACTTTGAAGAAGTCGAATTGATGAAATAGCCCGACGTTGGCGCTTCGTGCGTTGCGAAGTTACAACGGACCTGTTGTGGTTCATTCGCATATCTTGGAAGGAGGAGATGTGTTTGCTGTGACTCCATTCCAGTTGAAGAAAACAGTGGGTTGGCTGGTACTTCTGGCCGCCTACTTTTTTGGTGCAACCTCTGCTTACGCGCAAACGCCTTCAGTGGTCGAAGAATTCCGGCTGGTTACCGAAGACGCCGATCAAGCATCGTATATTCTGCGCTTTTCGCCGCAAGAGCCGCAAGCATCGCCGCTGAACAATGACCCCAGCCGCCCTGCAGTGGTGATGCGTGCGACGTTAAAAGCTCCGAAAATTGCGGATTATCATAAATTCCGTGGGCTTGTTCGGGCTGCGCGGTTTGAGACGACCAACGGAAATTTGTTGTTGCGCTTTGATACCTCCGGTCCAGCCAATGTGTTGGTGCAGCCGGCCGGAAACAAATCGTTCCAAATTCGTGTTCAGCGTTTGTCCGACGACGAGGCAACGGGTATCCGGCCGATCGGGTCACAGAATGAAGCCGTTTACCGCGCCAGCGACCTGTCGGTGTCAGGCAACAATGATAATGACAGCTATGAATTGATCCCGCTAAAATATGCGGATGTCAGCGAAATTGTCGGATTGCTGGTCGAAGGCGCAACGGCTGAACCCAATAATGTCTTTATCCGCCGCGAGCCCGGCTTTGGTTCCCCCGGCAGCGGCAACCAGAACAGCTATTACAATCCTCAGCCGCAACCGCAGGAAGACAAAAAGCCGCTTGGACAATCGTTCGCGAATGGCATTGCGATTGATCGGCGGCTGAACGCGATCTGGGTGACAGGCTCGCCTGAGCGTATCGATCGGATCAAAAAGCAAATCGCAATGATCGATGTACCGGTGGACAGCGTTATCCTGGAAACGCAATTTGTCGAACTCACCGAAAACGGTGCTAAAAATCTGGGTATCGATCTTACCAACAATGCTGGACAGATTGCTGCTGGTACATTGCAAACAGGTTCATTCCTGCCATTTGGGGTTGACCCCAATGACGTTTTGCCATCCGGCGTGCTTCAAGCCGCCATTTATGCTCAGGTTGAAAAAGGCGAAGGAAGAATTGTTTCTCGTCCGCGTATTGCCGCGCAAAGCGGTTCGACAGCGAAAATCATTACCGGCGACGCGTTGCCTATCCTGACATCGATAACGTTGTCAGGCGTGAACGGGGTTTCTCAACAGGTCCAGTATGTTAATGTCGGCGTGACTTTGCAAATTGCACCGCGCGTTTCGGCGGACGGTTTTGTTACGTCCCAAATTTACGGCGTAGTCTCGTCTGTCACAGGTTTTTCCCAAGGCTATCCAACAATCAGCCAGCGAGAAGCGGAAACTTCAGCGTCGGTCAGAGATGGTGAAACTTTCGTGGTCGGCGGATTGACGCAGGAAAATGTCATTACCAACAAGTCGAAAGTGCCTTTGCTGGGCGACATTCCCTTGCTCGGCAATTTGTTCAAATTGGAACGTTCAACGCGCAGCAAGACTGAACTCTATATTGTGATTACGCCGCATATTGTCCGCCACCGCCGGTTTCAGGCTGATAATAATGCCGAAGCAAAGCCTGCATTTGATCCAGTTGGTGAAACACCGGAAAGCAGAGCTGAATAAAGTCGGCACAGCGTGCGACCTTGCAAATAGTCAGTGTTTTCGCCGTTTTGCCGGGCAACAGCGTATGCCAAAAAATGTGTGTAAAATTTCCGGTTAAGAATATTTTCGTACTCGACAGTCACATTTGCGGCATTACACTCCTCCCCATAATCGCGGCTCCAAACGATCTGCGAAATAAAATACTCGGGGAGAGGAAAATTATGAAATCTATGTCTTTAAGTCTCGTTTCGTTGCTTGCGATAGCGGCTACGACAGGGATTACGGCACCGGCTTATGCGCAGGTTGCGGGCGATAAAATTGATGGCAGCTATATTTGCGTATTTAAAAAAGAGGCTGTGTCACGCGGCAACGCTCAAGCCGAAGCCAACCGTTCGGTGCAGGCGTATGGCGGCCAGTTGAAGCATGTCTTTAGCGTGGCGTTGCGCGGCTTTGCGACCAACATGGCTCCGCAAGCGCTGGAAAACATGAAAGCCAACAATCCCAATATTGCATATTGCGAACAGGACCAGGTCGTGAACGCTATTCAGGTTCGGGGTAATGCAAGGCCCGGTGGTGGCGGCGGAACCCAGCCTGCGCAGGAAACCCCATGGGGCATCGCACGCGTAGGAGGAGGCGTTGCCGGTACATTTGCAACGGCCTGGGTCATTGATTCCGGCATCGACCTTTCGCATCCAGACCTAAATGTTGATGCAACCCGCAGCCGCTCCTTTCTTGGAGGAAGCACCACGCCACAGGATCAGAACGGCCACGGCACGCATGTTGCAGGCACTATTGCTGCGCGTGACAACGCCATTGGTGTGATCGGTGTCGCGCCGGGCGCTGCTGTTGTTTCGGTTCGCGTGCTTGACCGTCGCGGTTCGGGTTCGAATTCGGGTGTCATTGCAGGCGTTGACTATGTCGCGCAGTTTGGACGTCCGGGCGACGTTGCCAATATGAGTCTGGGCGGCGGCATCAGCCAAGCGCTGGATGATGCTGTTGTCGCAGCGGCAGCAGGGGGCGTGCGTTTTACGCTGGCTGCGGGCAATGAAAGCGACAACGCCAACAACCACTCGCCAGCGCGTGCGAATGGTCCGAATGTGTTCACCATATCGGCCTTTGCTGTGGGTGATCGTTGGGCAAGCTATTCAAACTTTGGTAATCCACCGATTGATTTTGCCGAGCCCGGCAGTGCGATTAAATCCACATGGCTCAGTGGCGGATACAACACGATCAGTGGCACCTCTATGGCGGCGCCACATTTGGCGGGCGTGTTATTGGCAGGTCCAGCACGCAGCGGTGGCCAGGTTATTGGCGATCCCGACGGAAATGCTGATGTGATTGGCGTTCGCTAATCGCAGCAGAGTGAAAAGTTCAAGAGGCAGGCCGCGCAGTTCGGCCTGCCTCTTGTCATTTCGGCGCGCTTCACCTATTGGCTCGCCTGCATTTGCGATTCTGTGAATGCAAACCGCGTGGGAGGCTTAATCCAAAGCAATTTGGGGTTCGCTGTTTGACCGCTTACTTTGATCTGCCTTTCCCGCCCGACACGCTCGGGTACTTTGGCAGAGATAGAATGAAAGGAGCCATCTGATGGCTAAGAAAATTGACGGCTATATCGGCCTGCAAGTACCCGCAGGCTCAGCCACACCATCCCCGCCAATCGGCCCAGCCTTGGGTCAACGCGGCGTAAACATCATGGAATTCTGCAAGCAGTTTAACGCTGCGACCGCTGACATGGAAAAGGGTACGCCCATTCCAACAAAGATCACGGTGTTTTCCGACAAGAGCTTCACCTTCATCATGAAGGCGCCGCCGGCTACCTATCTTATCAAAAAGGTTCTCGGCCTTAAGGCTGGTTCGAAAGAGCCGGGCAAAATTTCCGCCGGTAAAATCACGCGCAAGCAGCTTGAAGAAGTCGCTACGCTGAAAATGGCCGATTTGAACGCGAACGATATGGACGCGGCAGTAAAAATCATCTCAGGTTCGGCGACAGCCATGGGCCTCGAAATCGTGGAGGGTTAAGCACATGGCGAAGCTGACCAAAAAAGCAAAAACCCTAGGCACACTTGACCGCGAGCAACTGTACACAGTCGATGCTGCCATCAAGGCGATCAAGGATTTGGCTACGGCCAAGTTTGACGAAACCATCGAAATTGCACTGAACCTTGGCGTTGATCCGCGGCATGCTGACCAAATGGTCCGCGGCATGGTTTCGCTGCCTGCTGGTACCGGTAAAGACATGAAAGTCGCTGTGTTTGCACGCGGTGACAAGGCCGATGCAGCCACTGCTGCGGGTGCTGACAAAGTCGGTGCCGAGGACCTGATGGAAGATATGTTGGCCGGCAACCTCGATTACGACCGCGTGATCGCAACGCCCGATATGATGGGCATTGTTGGTCGCTTGGGTAAGACTCTTGGTCCAAAAGGCCTGATGCCAAACCCGAAACTGGGTACTGTGACGATGGACGTTGCAGCGGCTGTCACCGCAGCCAAAGCCGGTCAGGTTGAATTCCGCGTTGAAAAACAGGGCATCATCCACAGCGGCATTGGCAAAAAGAGCTTCTCTGACGCTGATCTGCGCAAGAATTTTGACGCGTTGGTCGATGCGGTTATTAAAAGTAAGCCATCGGGATCAAAGGGCAAATATGTCCGCAAAGTCTCGATCAGTTCGTCGATGGGCCCCGGCCTAAAGGTTGACCTGGCGGACGTCGCTGGCGCTTAAGGGCGACTACGTAGAATTTCAAAAGGGCTGGAGGAAACTCCGGCCCTTTTTTGTTGCATACTAAGGTTTCGGAACTGCCACAGCAGGTTTTGCAAATCGCGGCCATAGCAAGCTGAGCGTCAGACCTCCCATGACCAAAGCCGCCGCCAACAGCTTCCAGTCCTGCAACGGCTCGCCAAGAAAGAGCGCCGATGCCCCTATGCCGAACACCTGCACCAGCAATGCCAAAGGCGCCACTGTCGCTGCTGGATGCCGCGCCATCAACCATCCCCAAATGCCGTAGCCGAACATGGTGTTGCCCACCGCTTGCCACACAACCGCAGCCCATGTTGTGGAAGTCGCGCTTTGCACACCCGTTACCATCGCGGGCCATCCTTCAAAAATCAGCGCGAACAGAAACAAGGGCGGCACAGCAAAGGCACTTGCCCAGACGACATAAGCAAGCATATCGACTTTGCCTGCGGCACGCGAAACCATGTTGCCGCTTGACCAGCAAAAGGCGGCGGTAATGACAAGGCCCAGCCCCAATGGCGTCGCACTGCCATCCGAATGGGTCAAGATTACGCCCAGCCCCAATGTCGCCAACAAAAGCGCCGCCCACTGAAATCCACGAACGCGCTCGCCAGTCAGGCGCATTGAAAGGCCAATGGTGAAAAACACCTGGATCTGCACGACAAGCGAAGCCAGTCCCGGTGTGATATTGCCTTTCATAGCCAGAAACAGCAACCCGAACTGACCCGCACCGATCAGTACGCCATAGGCTGCTAAATTGGACAAAGGCACTGCTGGACGCTTTAGAAAAAACGCGGCTGGCAAAAACGCACAGGCAAAGCGCAGCGTAGCGAGCAACAATGGCGGTAAATGCTCCAAGGCCAATTTGATCACAACAAAGTTACTTCCCCAAACAGCCATAACAGCCAAAGCGAGGAGCATGTGCA
>JANOTI010000211.1:0-18574 GCA_031416255.1 Sphingomonadales bacterium
GACACTAATAAGCAAGCAAGGCTGAGGTCATCCTGCGGTTGCAGGGCAAAGCGGATAGTCGCGAGCATGTCCTGAACCGCAATCGGCTCGACAATTTTCAACCGGTCGATCCCTGCGACAGGAACACCCATAGCATGCAACCGCGCCACAATCAGCGCCGCCAGCTGACTGCGCGCTTTTAACAGGATCATGATATCGCCGGGTTCAAGCGGCAAACCCGTCGTCGCCAAAACCGGCTTTGCAGTGATCAGGTTTTTGACGTGCCGCGCCAACCGGTCAGCCAGTTCCAGTTTCTCGCTGGTGACCCATTGCTCCTCGGCATCGTCAGTATCGTCATCGCCATCACCCTCTGTTTTCGCAGTAACGGGACGCATCAATTCTATCGTGCCAAAATCTGCCTTGTCGCTGTTATGTGGCGGTATAGCATCGTCCAAGCCCAATGCTTCAAACCCCAGCTCATCAAGCACAGCGTTGACGAAACGAAGCACTGGTTTCGTTGATCGAAACGATTGCGACAACGACAGCTGATGCAGCGCCCCACCGGTGTCTGCAATCCGCTTGTCCAGTCGCTCGCCTGCCTCGCGGTACTTCTCGGGCGCGGTCCCCTGAAATCCATAAATCGCTTGCTTGAAATCACCGACGGCAAAAACGGTCCGCGTCCGGTCTGGCCCAGCCCCTGCTCCACTGTAAAAATCATCGGATAACGCTTCGACGATTTTCCATTGCGCTTGGTTGGTGTCCTGCGCTTCGTCGATCAAGATGTGGTCAATTTTGCGATCAAGTTTATACCGCACCCATTCAGCCATTCCGCTCTGCGAAAGCAGCGCTGCAGCGCGGGCGATCAAATCGTCAAAATCGACCAGTCCCCGCACATGTTTAAGCTCACGATATTGCGCAGCATAGGCTTTGCCGGTCAATAATGCTGGCGCAAGGCGCTCGGCGTATTCGGCAGTGTTGCGGAATGTTCTGAGGCTTGTCACCCATTCACTTGCATCAGTTGCCAGAATTGCATATTCTGCATCTAATGGAGTGTACCCCTTAGAGCTGACTTGAGGGTCACCGTCTCCCTTGGTGAAACAGGATAAAATATCCAAGAAATTACTGGCCCTTTGGTCGCTATTAAGATCAAGCCAACTCCGAATTGCTTTTGCGCGCTTACAGCCCCGACTTTCAACTTTCCCTTTGCCCCACGCATCGTTCATATCAGCCAGTTGAAACAGCATCTGTCGGTCAATCGCGGCATCATCACAGCGCCGCGCCAATTCTTCGGCTGCAGTTCCTTCAAATTCCAGCCCCATAATTCCACGCGCAATAACCAATGCGCCCTTATCGTCTGGCACCAGTTGTTCTAGCGCATCGCCCTGCGCGACACAGCGGCGCAGATAGTTCCGGACGCCGTCTTCGCCCAGCAACAGCGACAGATTTTGAAGATTTGTAATCAGCCAGTCACGACCGTCACGATCCGCCGCTTGCACCAATTCAGACAACGCATCGCTGTGTAATTCCGCCACGCCGCGATCATCGATCGGTTCAAATCCCGGCAGTAATCCTGCTTCTTCAGGAAATGAAGAGAGCAAAGATTGGCAAAAACTGTGGATCGTCATGATCTGCAACCCGCCACCCGGCGCGTCGAGCACCTGCGCGAACAACTTGCGCGCCCGTGCCTGACCATCGGGCGAAATATCCGCACCAATGGCCTGCAAATCCGCCGCCAAATCGCCGCCCTTGGCCTGAACCCAATAGGCAAGCCGGTGGTTGATGCGATCCGCCATTTCAGCCGCAGCGGCCTTAGTAAATGTCAGGCACAGCAGGTTTTCGGGATGCACGCCGGATTCCAGCAAAAGCCGGATCACCCGCGCACTCAACACCTGTGTCTTGCCCGAACCGGCGGAAGCGCTGAGCCACACGTCATGCGCCGGTGTCACCGCCGCAACTTGCGCGCCGGTAAGCGGCGGAAGCGGTTTTTGCGCGGTGTTATTCATCGACTTTTTCCTGCCGGCCATACCATTCGTTCAACCGCATCAGTTGATTATAATCATCATAGGGCGCGTGTTCGGGATGCAGCTTTGCGGTGAACGGCTTGTCGCCGATGATCCAATCTTCAAGCGCTTCACGCGCAAACTTCAGCGCCTCGGGAATAAAATCCGCCAGCATCCCGTTTTTCTCGGTCGCGGGCTTATTGATATAGCCAAAGCCCTTTTGCTTATTCTTGCTCTTGCCTAGGCTCCAATATTCAAAGCCCTGCGCCTTGCCGCTGACATCTTTGATTGTGCCAGCCTCCGCCATCGCACCAAGCAAGCCGAGCTGGATTTTGAACCCGGCCTTTACTGATTTGGCGGTGGGCGAGTGGCCACTTTTATAATCAACAATCACTAAGCCGCCGGTAGTGTCGCGGTCAATGCGGTCAGCGCGACCGTTCAACTCCACACCGGCAACCGTCAGTATGCCTTTGCTTTCGGTCGATATGATATTGCGCCCAGCCTCGCGCATCTCCAGCGTTTCACGAGCAATCCACGCGAGCGCCTCCGTCACGCGCGGTTGCCACAGAACCCTTATTGCCGGATGAAAAGCCGGATCAGCCAGCAATTCCGCCGCGCGGCTAAGCAGCTTTTCGGGAACATAATTGTCATGTTCGGCCCATTGTTCCAGTATGTTGTGGACAACAATGCCGCGCCACGCAGCGTCCGGCTCTCCGCCAACCTCTGGCAGAGACTTCAACCGCACAATTTTGGCCGCATAAAACGCGTAAGGATCGGCTTTCAGCGTTTCTATTTGCGTCACCGATATTTTCACCAGCCGCTGCTGTTTCGATGGCATCGGGACGGGTCGCAGCGCAGGTCGCTGCGTTTCGCCTTTGTCTATGTTACGCGCCAGATCGATGGCGGCGCTTTCCTCGCGCAGTTGAGGCCCAACCAAGGCTTGTGTTCGCAACAGAAAACGCGAGGCAACCGTTGGCCCACTACGATCCCTCATTGCCCGGCTCAGCACCACATCCTTTGTTCCAAGCAAGCTCATCAAGTCATGCGCGGAAAGCCCGATATTCCGCTCCAGCCCGGGCAGGTTTAGTTTACGCCGCAGTTGCGGCGAAAGCCACGGATCCGGCTGCGGCATTTGCGGCCAAGTGCCTTCGTTTAGCCCGGCACAGATGACGAATTCCGCCTGTTGCAGTCGCGCCTCTAGCAAACCGTAAATCGCGACGCGGGGGTGACTGCCGAATACAGGGCGGCTGACTTCGCTATCCAGTAACTGACTAAGCAGTGCCGGCAGACTGCTCCGCTCGACAGCACCGAGCGACGCGAGATCGGTCGCGCGGTATGTCTCCAGCAATTGCGCCAATTGCCGTCCGGCATAGCCTTGCCAAATTTTACCATCGGTCAATTCGGTCGCGGCGGTAATAAGCATATCGAGCAAGCTGGGCAAATCAGCTTTACTGCTGTGGTCAAATGCAGCAAAAATGCCTGACACACTTTGCCACCATGTCAGCGCTTCTGGCTTGGTTTCTTTTGCCAGATCACTGTCCAAAATTGCCGTGTCAATCGCGTCAATTCCAATCCCAAGCCTTGGCCCGCGCAAAGCAATGTCGAGCAAGCGAACGTTTTCCAGCCATTCCAATCGGCCATCGCCAGTTCGGGTCAACGGATGCTTAAATACCGCGAGCAACGCCACGGGACCAATTCTGTCCGCCGCCATTTCTGCCAGCCCTAGAAGCAACGTCGCAGGCGGAAATTGGATCAAAGGCTGCCCCGCACTGTCGTCCACGCGAATATCCCAGCGGCGCAGTTGCGCAGAAACACGCGTTGCCAATTCACGGTCTGGCGTGACCAAAGCGATTCGTTTTTCCGGCGTTTCCAGCGCCTCCCGGATTAAGATCGAAATCGCCAACGCTTCTTCGGCGCTGTCGTTGGCCGTCATCATTCGCGCTTGTTTCAGCCGCTTTTCAGTAGGCGCAAGATCGGCCCAGTTCAGCACTTGGTCGGCACGGGCAAATATCCGGTCGACAGTGTCCAATGCCGTGTTGCTGCGGTGTTCTGGAAACAGTGTGACCTCATCCCGCCGCACACCCATGCGATCCAACAAGAGTTTCAAATGAAAATGCGGGTGCGTTTCTTCCGCCAAATCGGAAGCCCCGTCACGCTTAACGGGGCCGAGCGCATCCCAATCTCCATCGGACATTCCCAAATCGATGTGCGGCCAAACGATCATGCCTTGTGGCAAACGTGAAACGGCTTTCAGCAAGCGGGCGATGGCCGGAGCCGCGGTGGTAATACCTGCCGCAATAATCGGCACATCCGTTGGCAACGCCGCAGCAAACCGGTTAAGCAACAGATTGCGCCGTGCCGGAGCGCTCACTTGCTTTCGCGCCGCAAGGTCTGTGTAGTAGGGAGCCGCTATATTCAGAAAATCATCATAGGCGGTTTGCCAATGCATCTGCATATCGGGCTTCAAATCCAGCGTGCGAACTTCGCTAAGGCCTACTTCTTCAATCTCTAATACATCCAACGCCGACGCCAGGTTTTTAGCCAGCTTTAAGGCTTCGACAGCCGACGTGTTTGGGCGTTGCTTTTGAATCAAACGGGTGAGTACGATACGGCGTTCTATATCCGCGATCGCAGGCGGAATGGGATCGGCGGCGCCTCCACCGATAGGATCAAGCAACGACCCAAGGCTTTCATCCAATGCCAAATCGCCAACCGCGACCATACGCGGCAGCAACAGCCCCTTTTTCGCCTGGCGCACAAAGCTCTCGGTCAGTGACTTTATCGCACGATTGTTCGGCATCAGGATCAGAGTTTCGGTCAGCGTTTCCCCGCCGGACTTAAGCAAATTCATGGCCAACGCGTCGGTCAGGCTGGTTCCCAAAGGGACAGTAAACAACTGAGGCCGGTCTGTTTCAACCATGTCGGCGCAATGCCTCCTCGGTAGGTGCAATTGCCTCGGGCGAACCGATATCGAACCAGTCGCCTTGATGCTCCAAAGCAAACAGGCGGCCCTTAGCGATGGAGCGGTCCCACAGGATGTTAGTCGAAAACGGCCCTTGTGGAGCGTCGTTCAAAAAAGCACGGGAGAGCAGTTGGACGCCGGTATAAACAAATGGAGCATCCGGTGCCGTTCCGCGTCTCACGGGACGGCCCTCGTCATCGATGGAAAAATCGCCATTTCCGCGATGGCTAAAGGCTCGTTCACGCGGAACAAGCAACAGCAACCCGTCCATCGCTTCCCCATCCCATGCGTGCACCAATCGCGTCAGGCCATCCATCTCGCTGTCGGTCCAGATAGCATCACTGTTGATACAAAAAAACGGATCGCCGTCGATCAAGGGGAAAGCCTGCACCAACCCGCCTCCGGTCTCGAGCAACTGGATGCGCTCGTCAGAAATGATGATGTCCAAATCATCAGCATGTTCGGCCACGTAAGCCTCAACCTGTTCTGGCAAATAATGGACATTGACCACTGCTTTTTTAACACCAGCCAAGCGCAATTTATCGAACGCATATTCGATCAACGGCTTCCCCGCTACTTCAACCAACGGCTTAGGCTTATGGTCGGTCAAAGGCCGCATACGCGTGCCGAGGCCTGCCGCCATCACCATTGCGGTTTCCACCTTCATGCGGTGCGATCCAGCGGAGAAACAGCACGCAGATTTAACGGAATAGTTGCATCAAAACACGCCTTAAGCGACGCCAAGCCCGGATGCGTCAGATCGCGTTCCAGCAAACCCCACATGCGCGGCAAAAAATCCAGATAGCGGTCTTTGCCATCGCGTTTCCAAAGCCGCGTAAAAATGCCGATAATTTTAGTGTTCCGCTGCGCACCCAGCAACGCATAATGCAGCGACAGATCATAATCCGGTTTTGCCGTATTAGCGTAATGTTGCAGCATCGCTGCCTCCAGCTCTGGCGAAACGTCGCGGCGCGCATCTTGTAAGATCGAGACAAGATCATAGGCCGGATGACCGATCAGCGCGTCCTGATAATCGATAAGTCCCTGCTCGCCCTCGTCGAGTAGCATAATGTTTTCCGCGTGGTAATCGCGCAGCACAGTGACGGCTGGCGCGCCTGTTAAAGGCGCCAGCGCCTCTGCCCACATCGCATCAAATTCGCCCGCATCGGTGTTCAAACCCATTGCAGGAAGATACCATTCAGCCAGCAAACCGGTTTCCCGCAGATAGACCAGATCGTCATACGGCGCGATGTCAGCAACAGGCGCTTTCTCCAGACGCACCAACGTATCGATGGCAGTCCGGTAAATCCCCTCTTCATCACCGGGATTATCATCAAGATGTTCACGCATCCTGCGATCGCCAAAATCTTCGAGCAGGATCAGGCCTTGCGCGGCATTCGCAGCATAAATTTCTGGCGCGCGAAAATCATTCTGGCGCAGATAATCGGTGACATCGAGGAACGGTTGCGGGTCCTCATGCGGCGGAGGGGCATGCATCAAAATCGCGCGCTGGCCTTCGGCCTTTTTCAACCGGAAATATCGCCGAAACGAGGCATCGCCGGGAACGGCATCAAGCGCTGCTTCATCCCAACCGGACTGCACCAAAAATGGGAAAATTGTGGCGGGAATATTCGTATCGGCAGTCATTCAGATATTCTCTTCAATCGTCAATGTTCGGCTGTGTTCATCAATCACAGCGATGCTAATCCGGTAATGCGCACGGGCAAGGATTTCACCCCCTTGCTCTGGCCATTCGACCAGACTGACAGAGCCGGATTCACCGCAATCAAATAGCCCTAATTCATCCAACTCCTCCGGCGATTTAAGACGGTAGAGATCAGCATGGGTGATAGCTATTCGGGTGTCGGGCGGTGCATAATGGTTCATGATGTTAAAGGTCGGGCTGGGCACATCGCCGAAATAACCAAGCCCTTCAAGCACGCCTTTACAGAACAGCGTTTTGCCAGCGCCAAGTCCGCCCGAAAGCGTAACCAACTGACCGCCGCGCAACGTTGCCGCAAAGGCTCGCCCAGCTTCCAACATCGCTAAAGGGCTATCGATAATCACGCAGGGTTGCTCTTACGCGGTAGTTTGATTGTAACCGTCGTCCCTTCACCCAACCGTGATTCCAAAGACAGTATGCCACCGTGCGATTCGACCAGCTGACGCGCCAGTGGCAAGCCAAGGCCTTGGGCTGTGTTCTCACCCGACTGCGACCGTCCAAAGCCGTCCAATGCCGCCGCTTGCTGCCGCGCATCCATGCCGGGGCCGTCGTCCGATACAACCAAGGTCACGTTCTGCCGGTCGCCGCTGGCATGCAGCAGCAACGTGCCGCCTGCCCGGCCATATTTGATCGCATTGTCGGTCAACTGGCCCAAAACCTGTAGCAGCCGTTTTTCATCACCCGAAATTTCACCGACGCTATCCTGAAAATCGCATACCAGCTTTATTGACCGCTCTTGAATTTCAGGCGCGATGGTTTGAACAACATTGTCCAGCATCGCTTTCACATCGACAGGCTTACGCAAAATTGGCAGCGCCCCTGCCTCGCTCTGGCTAAAGTCCAGCACTGTGTTAATTTGCTGCGACAACCGGTCCGCCGACTTCGCAATCGCATCGACATAGTCCTGTGCCTGCTCGGTCAATTCGCCGGCAATGCCTTGCTTTAACAACTCCGCAAAACCGGCAATCGAAGTCAATGGCGTCCGGAATTCATAGCTCATATTTGCAAGGAAACGGCCCTTGATCGCGTCCGCCTCGGCCAACGCGCCTGCCCGTTCGCGCAACGCATGTTCAACCTGCACACTATCGGTCACGTCGATCATCGCGATCAGGGCATTGCCATCGGGCAACGGCACCGTCGAAAGCTGGAAAACTCTTCCGTCAGCAAACTGCATCTGGCTGCGCCGCGGTTCCCGGCTGCTGATCGTCATCTGCAACAGCTCACGCAGCACCGTAACATGCGACGCTTTTTTTAAATGTTTGGAAAGCAACGAGAGCAATTCATCAAAACGTGGGTGCTTTGCCAGAACAGCTTCGTCCACAGCCCAAATTTCTCCAAAGCGGCGGTTCCAGATGGACAGTTTTCCGTCAGCGCCAAACACCGCAATCGCTTCAAACAGATTGTCAAACGTTGCAGTGCGGACACGCAGCAACGTATCGCGTGCACTCGCCAGTTGCGCTTGTTCGGTCCGATCCTCGAATATCAGCAACAGTCCGCCATCGGGCGTAGGCTGTGCTAACAGCCGGAGATGTGTGCCGTCGGGAAGCAACCAGTTTTCCTCCACCGGATCGGCGCTTTGGAACCAGTTTTCCCGTTCTGTGCGCCACAAAGGAAAGTCGCGTACTTCAGGCATTTTTCCGTTGTCGCGCATCCGGTCAAACACACGAACGAATTCTGGCTTTGACGATAGCCAATCGTCACGAAACGAAAAGGTGCGCTGAAACGGTAGGTTGGCGAAACTTAACGTTTTGTCTGCATCAAATTGCGCAACCCCTGCCGACATCTTGTCCAAAAGATCGCGCTGGGCATCGGCAAAGCGGCGGAAATCGCCGCGTGCGTCCATCAAATCCTGCACATCAATCGCTACGCCCGCAATGCCTGTGTCGCCAAGCGGAATGTCAAACACCCGCATCTGCCGGCGTTCGCCCGCCATTGTAGAAGAAACAAGCCGCTCCATAGGTTGCCCCCCCGCAAGAGCCTTTGCCGCATGGCTCATCGCGGTTTCGCCATTCACAGGCTCGACCAGTTCCAGCTCTTCATCGACAACCTGATCGCCCGATTGGCCGCTGACAGCATCGACATAGGCTTTGTTGACAAAGCTCAGCCGCAAATCGGGCCCACGATGCCACATCGGGATCGGCGCAGATTCGATCAGCCCGGCAAGAGCGGCAAAGGCATTGCGCGCGGTTTTGGCTTCGTCTTCTAAACGTTCGGATTCGCGTACAGTGTCAGTCAAATCAAAAAACCAGAGCAACGCCGCGCCATTAGGATAGACTTGCGAGTCCGCTATGTTGCCGCGCACCAGCAAGCGGCGTTCGGAACCGCGCAGCGCCAGTTTCTGCATAAAGGCTTTGCCGCTGCGCTGCGTTTCGCGAACATTGGCCTCTAGCGACTTCCAGTCATCATCCATGACGCCGCTGTCGCCGCGCCCCACAAGGTCAGACAATACCGTCAGCTGCCGTTCAAACCCCATCATCCGCGCTAAGCGGTCGGATGCCTCTAGCTTGCCGTCGCCGCGAACGATTACCGGAATGGCAGGAGCGGTCTCCAGCAACCTGCCTAGCCGCGCAGTTTGTTTCAACGTCCGCTGCGCCTGGTTGCGCATAGACAGGCCAAGCCATATGGCGACAGAGGCGGCCACAAGCCACGCTGCCATCAGCAAGCCCATAATGGCTATGTTCAGGTTTTCGCCCTGCACGTTGTGCCGTTTCCCGCCGAAAAAAATGTCTGTAATGCGGTGCAACGAAAGCCAGAAATTCGCAATAAAAAATGGCCCGAGGTCGCCCCCGAGCCATTGTTTATGCAAATGCGCTGTGGATAGCTGCGCTTTAGTAGCGATAATGATCCGGCTTGAACGGACCAGCTTCTGGTACGTTGATATAACTCGACTGCTTAGGCGTCAGTTTTGACAGCTGAACACCAAGTTTTTCGAGATGCAGTGCTGCAACCTTTTCGTCCAAATGTTTGGGCAAAACATAGACATCGTTCTTATACTGCTCATTGCGTGTCCAAAGCTCGATTTGCGCGAGCGTCTGGTTGGTAAAGCTAGCCGACATCACAAAGCTGGGATGGCCCGTCGCGCAGCCCAGATTGACCAAACGGCCCTTGGCCAGCACAAGAATTTGCTTGCCATCGGGAAACTCAACAAGGTCAGTACCCGGCTTCACCTCGGTCCATTTGTAGTTGTCGAGCGCGGCAATCTGGATTTCGCTGTCAAAGTGACCGATGTTGCAGACGATGCTCATCGGCTTCATCGCTTTCATGTGCTCGGCGGTAATTACATCTTCGTTGCCGGTGGCGGTGACGAAGATGTCGCACCGCTTCACAGCTTCTTCCATCGTCACGACCTCAAAGCCTTCCATCGCGGCCTGCAATGCGCAGATCGGATCGACTTCGGTCACCATAACACGCGCGCCGCCCTGACGCAGCGAAGCAGCAGAGCCTTTGCCGACATCGCCAAAGCCAGCAACGCAAGCGACTTTTCCAGCGAGCATGACGTCGGTTGCGCGTCGAATAGCGTCAACGAGCGATTCTTTACAGCCGTAAAGGTTATCGAACTTCGACTTAGTCACGCTGTCGTTCACGTTGATCGCAGGGAACGGCAATTTGCCTTCCTTGGCGATCTGATACAAGCGATGGACGCCGGTGGTGGTTTCTTCGGACACGCCTTTGATTGCTTTTACGCTGGCGGTCAGATAGCCGGGCTTGGCTTTCAGATACGCGTTCAATGCGCGGACGAATTCGATTTCTTCAGCATTTGATGGCTCAAACAAAGTCTCGCCTGCCTCAACGCGTGCACCCCAAAGCGCAAACATTGTGGCATCGCCGCCATCATCGAGGATCAGGTTGGTGGTGATTTCACCGGTGTTATCGGTATCCCAATCAAAAATGCGACCGACATAGTCCCAGTACTCCGCAAGAGTTTCACCCTTGATCGCGAACACAGGAACGCCGGTTGCAGCAATCGCTGCTGCGGCGTGATCTTGCGTTGAATAGATGTTGCATGTTGCCCAGCGCACTTCTGCACCCAAAGCGGTTAAAGTTTCGATGAGTACAGCGGTTTGGATCGTCATGTGCAACGAGCCGGTTATGCGCGCGCCCTTTAGCGGCTGCGAAGCGCCGTATTCGGTGCGAAGTGCCATAAGGCCAGGCATTTCGGTTTCGGCAATTCGAATTTCGGCGCGGCCAAAATCAGCCAAGGCCAGATCGGCAATTACATAGTCAGCAGACACAGGAAAACTCCGGTTAGGATTTACTGGCAGAGCACCTAACCGGAATTTCCGTTCAACGCAATCTCAATATAAAGAAATCTTTATATGTTACCGCGATGCAATATTTACGGGGCAGTTGCCACCGGCGAGTGGAAATTCAACGACATTTTCTTTCGCAATAGCCAACAACGATCCCGTATTATGGCCGTTGCGCGATAGATCCTGAGCGACCATTTTTAATTCACCGCAGCCCAACCGGTCATGGCCACCACCATAGCTATTAGCGATACCGATAATGAACTTATCCATCGCTGCATCGGCATTTCCATTGCCGCCAATCCGTGCAAAATGCGAACGCACGGCTGCATTCTGCGAACCAATTAGCGGATTATTGATTTTCACAAAGCGGTTGTAATCAGCCAGAAAATCATTCGGCCCTCTCCGGCATCGCAGCGCAGATACCATCATCATCATGTTCAGATTGGCCACTTTGGCGGCGTCTTGTTCGGCACTGGTCCAACAAGCCTGAGCCTGCCCTGCTATCATGGTCGCGGCGAGCGCACACAGCGCCGCCACCTTCCCTGTTCGTATCATGTCAACAACCCCTCATTGCATTTTGCTTTGGAGATTGTTGAATGCGGTGCGCATATTTACTGTTTTTTAAAGATCAACGGTGAAGCGAAATTAACCATGCGCCCGCTCTGAATTTGCGTGAATTTTTTCTTTGCATCACTTGAATTTCATATCCACGCGCTTGACATGGGTGGCGCAGTGCCGAATTGCAGGCGCATCCCCACTCCCAGAATAAGGAATGATACTATGACAATCCAAGTTGGTGACACACTTCCCGATGTAAAACTCGTTAAAGCTACCGCAGACGGCCCTGTGCCGGTGCAATCGTCCGAGTATTTCGCCGGTCGCAAAGTTGCGCTGTTTTCGGTGCCCGGTGCTTACACACCTACGTGTTCCGCCAAGCACCTTCCCGGTTTTGTCGAAAAGGCTGACGAACTGAAAGCCAAAGGCATCGACGAAATTGCCTGCACAGCTGTGAACGACGCGTTCGTGCTCGGCGCGTGGAACAAGGCTGGCGGATCAGATTCCATCGCGATGCTCGCCGATGGCAACGCCGATTTCGCCGAAGCTTTGGGCCTGACCATGGACGGCAGCGGTTTTGGCATGGGCAAGCGCGGACAGCGTTTCTCGATGGTCGTTAATGACGGCGTTGTTGAACAGCTGAATGTCGAAGCACCGGGCGATTTCATAGTCAGCTCTGCGGATCACATGCTCGAACAGATGTGACATAAGGCCGCAATATTTGCGGTTCATTGCACGGTTTAGGTCGCGTTTGTATGAAAGGGCGGAGGCTTCTCCGCCCTTTTTGCTTGCCAAATCGCGCCAAATGGAGAAATCGACCTGATGGCACATCAACAGACCCAAGACATAATCCGTCAAATCACCGAACATTATGATACCTCGGTCACGCGCCTTCGCGATGATCTCGCGGCGTATTTACAGGACCGAACCCATCCGGACCCCGTGGAGCGCATCGCCGGGGCCTATGCCTATCCCGAATTGATTATCCGCTATGCAGGCGAAGAACGCGACATGACCGCCAACCTTGCCTTTGGCCGGTTGGAGAAATCCGGGACATACCGTACGACAATAACCCGGCCAGAAATTTTCAGCGACTATCTGGAAAGCCAAATCAATTTGCTGTTTGCGCAGTATGCGATCGAGATTGAAGTTCGCCCTAGCCGTCAAGAAATCCCCTTCCCTTATGTCCTTGACGGGCTGGAGCTGGGCGATGTGTCGCCTATGCAATTGTCAAAGCTATTCCCCGCAACAGAACTGGCCGATATCGGCGATGAGGCCGCCGACGGACTTTTGATCCCCGACGAAGACGGTGCGCCCTTGTCGTTGTTTGATGGCCTGCGCACCGATTTCTCGCTGGCGCGGCTGAAGCATTATACCGGCACACCTGCGGACCATTTTCAACGCTATATCCTATTCACCAACTACACGCGTTATGTGGACGAATTCGTCGGCTGGGCCGCGCAACAGATCGGCAAGGGCCGGTACACGGCGCTATCCGGCGCGGGTGGTCTTTACATCGACGAAGCGACCGAGGACCATGCGCAGCTTGTTGCGGACAGCACATGGCGCAAGCACCAGATGCCAGCCTATCATTTAATGGCAGACGGCGAAGCAGGGATTACCCTTGTCAACATCGGCGTCGGGCCCAGCAATGCCAAGAATATCTGTGACCATTTGGCCGTATTGCGCCCCGAAGTGTGGTTGATGATCGGCCATTGCGGAGGCCTTCGCGAGACGCAGAGGATTGGCGATTATGTCCTCGCCCACGCCTATTTGCGCGACGACAACATTCTTGACCGCGTACTGCCCCCCGAAATCCCCATTCCGCCGATTGCCGAGGTGCAGCAAGCACTGGAGGCGGCGGCTGTTCAGGTGTCCGGCACCAGTGGCGCTGACCTGAAACGGCGGATGCGGACCGGCACAGTCGTTACCACCGATGATCGCAATTGGGAGCTACGCTACACCGATAGCGCGCTGCGTTTCTCGCAAAGCCGCGCGATTGCCATCGATATGGAATCCGCCACAATTGCCGCGCAAGGTTACCGCTTCCGTGTGCCTTATGGTACATTGCTTTGTGTGTCGGACAAGCCGCTGCACGGCGAAATCAAACTGCCCGGCCAAGCCAACCGCTTCTACGAAGAAGCTATCGCCGCGCATCTTCAGATAGGCATCCAGACATGTGAATTGCTGCGCGAGGCGGGGAACTCGTTGCACAGCCGCAAACTGCGTGCGTTTAACGAGCCGCCCTTTAGGTAGGGTGCGCGTCAAGCCGAGCGGCGCGCCATTCGTCGAAGCAAAAGCGCCGCCAGCAGACCAACGAATGTCACGATCCACGCCAGCGATTTTACCGGCTGCGCTTTGGCTGCAATGGTGGCGAGCATGTCGCTGCCTTTGAATTGTATGACCTGAACAAATTGGCAGATGGTTTCGGTATAATCGGTGACCAAAAAGACCAACGACGCGCCCATCACCAAGCCACCAATACGGCGCACATTGGGGCTGGCATCGCTGCGCATAAACTTGCCGCCATTCCACGCACCCCAACTGTACACACTGATGAATAACAGGTCGATCAGCATGCTGGCGCGCGCGATGAGCAATACGCCGGCGGCCTTCCATGCCTGCTGAATTGAATCGACCTTAGCCGCAGTTCCCGCAGTTTGATGATCCGAAATTCCCATCGGAGAGACGCTGGTTGATAACGTCGGATTAAGCGCAATCATCGCAGCGAACAGCAAAAGCCCGAATAGCCAATAGCGCCAGAACTGCGTTTCGGTCGATGTCTCGGTCACACTATACCCTCCAACAGAAAGTTCCGGATTGCCTGCCCCAGATCGGGCTTCACCACTGCGCTCATGTGATTACCAGGCACAGAAATCAGCGTTCCCTGCGGCAGAGCCTCAGCCAATGCAGCGGCGGAGCCATTGTCCTGGTCTTCTTCCCCGCAAATCACCGCCACGGGCAGGTCAAAGCCTTTGATCGCCTCAATCGGCGTATCGACAAAGCTGTCGAGGATGCGCAGCAACGCTAGGGGGTCCCCGCCCGAAGTCTTCAGAAAAGCCTCAGCCATAAACTCTGGCGAACCGCGTTCGTGCTGCCCGATATTATCCAGAACATTGCGGAAGTGCCCCGCACGTTTGCCGGTATCGGTTAGGCCCTGTAATCCCATACCCGAAATCACAACACGCTTTGGCTTACAGCCGCGCGCCAGCATCCGCGCCACTGTCCGCCCACCCAGCGAATAGCCACCAAGGTCGAAATCCGTCAGCCCCAGATGCGCGATTAAGGCAAATTGGTCGTCGGCCAGAATGTCGCGGGGGTAATGCACCGGATCGTGCGGCTTATCGCTCTGCCCATGCGCGCGTAGATCGGGCATGATCACGCGGAAACCGGCCTCGGCAAGCAAAGCTGCATGGCTGAATTTGATCCAGTTGGTAGCTGCATCCGAAAAATATCCGTGGATCAGGATCAGCGGGCGTCCCTGACCAATTTCATGCACCGCAAGTTTAATGCCGTCGCTTGCTGTGAAATGCCAGCTATTCAAACTACCGTTGTTCAACTGATCCGCCCCAACCCCATCTGCATGTACCGTCATAGCACCTTGTGCCACCGCAGCGACATGCATGACAAGCCTGCATCGATCAAGCCGATTTGTTCTACGGGAAGCGCGATGGTGCGGACGCCGTAAGCTTCAATTATCTCACGGCTTTTGGGAAAATTTTCGCCGACTAGTGCAGCGTCACGGATGCGCAGTTTGTTGGCGGCTTTTTCTTCGCCTGCTGGCACAGGGATGACGCGCAAACCTTTGAATACCGGTAAGTGTATCATTTGCGGCAAAGCAAACACCGTTTCCGCATCAATCAGGCTGCATCCGGTTTTGAAGTGCAACACATCTTTTGGCGTTTCGGCGATTTCGCCGCGCTTTCCAAGTTGCGCCAACAGCCGAATAAGTTCCTGCGCGCCTTCAGGGTCGGTGCGGCCAGAAAGGCCGATCAACACGCGGTTTGGCAACACCAAGATATCGCCGCCATCGGCATGCCCCGGACCTTGCATATGCAAAACCCGTTCAAAACGGCTTTCCAGTTCAGGCGCAATCAGTGCAGCCTCACCCGCACGGCTGGCCGCCGCAAGATTAAGGATGATGGCCCCTTCGTTGAACACCAACGCTGGGTCCTCAACAAACACCGAATCTGGATAGCCATCGTTGGGCTCAAGAACTGAAACATCCAGCCCAAGCCCACGCAACGCTGCCACATAGGCCTCATGCTCCGCCACCAATGCAGCATAATCCGGATTAGGCCCCGCGCCTGCCCGCAAACCAGACACCACAGATGGTGCAGGCTGGCGAACAATGGCATGACTATAATCGAACATCAGCGCCCGTCAGCCCTTCTTCAAGTGCCGCCGACCAAGCAACTCGGCAATCTGCACCGCATTCAACGCCGCGCCTTTGCGCAAGTTATCAGACACGCACCACAGGTTCAGTCCATAATCGACGGTCGGGTCATCGCGAACGCGGCTAATGAAAGTTGCAAAATCGCCGACGCATTCGATGGGGGTTACATAGCCACCATCTTCGCGCTTATCGACAAGCATTACGCCTGGGGCTTCACGCAAGATTTTCTGCGCGTCTTCGGCGGATAGCTCATTTTCAAACTCGATATTGATCGCTTCGCTGTGCCCAACGAACACCGGCACGCGCACGCAGGTTGCGGTGACTTTGATCTTCGATCCCATGATCTTCTTGGTTTCCACGACCATCTTCCACTCTTCTTTGGTCGAGCCATCGTCAAGGAAACTGTCGATATGCGGAATTACGTTGAACGCGATCTGTTTGGTGAACTTTTTGGGTTCAGCAGAGTCACCAACGAAAATGTTGCGCGATTGTTCAAACAGCTCGTCCATGCCTTCTTTGCCCGCGCCCGACACTGACTGGTATGTGGCGACAACGACCCGCTTGATCGTCGCGGCTTCGTGCAACGGTTGTAACGCCACAACCATCTGCGCGGTTGAGCAATTGGGGTTGGCGATGATGTTCTTGCGCTTATAGCCGTCAATCGCGTCAGGGTTCACCTCTGGCACGACCAAAGGCACGTCGGGGTCCATACGGTAGAGCGAGCTGTTATCAATGACCACGCAGCCCGCAGCGGCCGCCTTTGGCGCGTAAATCGCGGTGGCATCCGACCCGATGGCAAACAACGCAATGTCCCAACCGGTCCAATCGAAATGCTCTATATTTTGGACCTTCAGAGTCTTTCCGGTTTCGCCAAAATCAATGATGTCGCCGTGTGACCGTGACGATGCGACGGCGGCAACTTCGTCCGCCGGAAACTCGCGTTCGGCAAGAATATTCAGCATTTCACGGCCCACATTGCCTGTGGCTCCAGCGACAACTACGCGATAACCCATTTCAAACTTCCTTTTGCATTCGATTGTGGCCACCGCATTATCAGCGGCGCGCATTAAAAAAGGCCGGGGTCTGATGGGACCCCGGCCTTTGCTGTTCGGTTAAAGAACGTGCGGGATCAGACCTATGTGGTCGGAGTAGTTCCCTTAATAGGACGCGGGTCGCGGCGTTCGGCAATACGCGCCTTCTTACCAGTGCGGCCACGCAGATAATACAGTTTCGCACGACGCACAGCACCGCGGCGCATAACTTCGATGCTTTCAACATTGGGCGAATACAACGGGAAAACGCGTTCTACGCCTTCGCCGAACGACATTTTGCGAACGGTAAAGTTCGATCCCATGCCTTTGTTCGAACGCGCAATGCACACACCTTCATAATTCTGGGTACGGGTGCGTTCACCCTCGATAACCTTTACGCCTACGCGCAAAGTATCGCCGGCACGGAATGCCGGAATGGTTTTTTTGGCGGCAAGTTCCGTAATGGCTTCTTGCTCAAGCGTTTGGATCAGGTTCATAGCCTGTCTTCTTCCTTCTTCATGCTGCGCGACAGAGGCAGGTCAGTCCCGAACGCCTTTGTAGCGTTCCCAAAGGTCTGGCCTGCGTAACCGTGTATCGATCTTGGACTGGCGTTTCCGCCATTCGTCGATCTTCGCATGATCCCCCGATCGCAGCACTTCAGGGATCATCCGCCCTTCCCATATTGCAGGTCGGGTATAGTGCGGATATTCGAGAAGCCCTTGTTCAAAAGACTCATCATCCCCACTGGAAGCCGCGCCCATTACGCCGGGAAGCAGCCGAATGCAAGCGTCGAGTAGCATCAAAGCACCCATTTCCCCGCCGGAAAGGATGATGTCACCCATGCTGACCTGTTCGATCTGTGGCCGAGCATCAAACAAGCGCTCGTCAAAGCCTTCAAAACGCCCGCAGATGATGGTGACACCGGGGCCCGATGCGAGTTCGCGGATGCGCGCCTGGGTGATAGGTTTGCCGCGCGGGGTCATGGCGAGGATCGGCAATAACGGCGCATTATCAACAGCATGATCCACCGCCGCCGCCATGACGTCAACTTTCAAAACCATCCCTGCGCCGCCCCCTGCGGGGGTGTCGTCAACTGTGCGATGTTTGTCAGTCGCAAAGTCGCGGATATGGATAGGATGGCAAGCCCACTTCCCCTCCGCCAATGCGCGGCCAGCTAGCGATATGCCGAGCGAGCCGGGGAACATCTCTGGATAGAGGGTCAGGATTTGGGATTGGAAGGTCATCCCGTAACACGCCGAAGCAACAAAAGTCCCAATATCGACGAAACCATTCCAATCGTCAGCGCTACCGCAATGCTAGCAGTAAAAGCCAAAAAGCCGCCGCCATCACAGACTTGAACATCACTGCACTTCGAGGAAAAAATCCACACGGAGCCGCTGCCCCATAGCGCTGCCGCCGAAAGGGGAACCGCCAACAAAGCCCAAGTTAAGCCTAAGCCTCTCCGACGCAACCAACAGCCCAGCGCAAAAGTAACTGAAACAGCGTAAATCGCAATCAGCGCGATGACCATCAAACCGTCCAATTCTCAACCTTCAACCCCGGCACATCGGCGAAGTCGGCTTCGTTGTTCGTGATCACAATTGCACCGATGCTAAGCGCATGCGCCGCAAGTAAGCGATCAAACCGCGCGCGTTTGAACGGCATTTTCGCATATTCC